>JAYQWI020000481.1:0-5910 GCA_035871815.2 Candidatus Parabeggiatoa communis | reverse complement strand
TTGGCTTTTTGATTTTGTCTCTGTCTCATTTTTATATTAATTCTACCATGGGCATCATGGTGGCTGTGACAATTGTCTTTGCTTTAATCGCTGATTTTTTGTTTTTGCCAGCCTTACTGATCAAATTTGAAAAGTGAGCGTAGCGTTAAAAACCGTTAAGTTAACACTAAAACAAACTACAAGGATTTGATATAACAAAGGATAAACCCATAATAACGACATGGATTTATAATCGCTACAATACCACCAACTACTTCGATTTGAGATAAGCGAGTACCAAATTCTTGTAGTTCTTTGGTTCGTTTTACGGTATAGGGTTTATCCTTTCTTATACCAAATCCTTGTAGTTCTTTGGTGTTTATCCTTTCTTATACCAAATCCTTGTAGTTCTTTGGTGTTTATCCTTTCTTATACCAAATCCTTGTAGTTCTTTGGTGTTTATCCTGTACAAAATCCTCCTTCACCTGGGGCTATTCACATTCAATACCGAAGGAGAAATTTAATGAACGAAGCTATCGCATTAGTTGGTATGGCTTGTCGTTATCCAGACGCTGATAATCCAAAAGCACTTTGGGAAAATGTGTTGGCTAAACGACGGGCTTTCCGTCAACTCCCCTCTGAAAGATTAAATCTAGCTGATTACTTTTCTGAAAATCCCAGCACACCTGATGCGATTTATTGTCGGCAAGCTGCTGTTATTGAAGGTTATGAATTTGATCGGGTGAAGTATCGTGTGGCGGGGAATACTTATCGTAGTACTGATTTGACGCATTGGCTGGCTTTGGATGTGGCTACCCAAGCTTTAGAAGAGGCTGGGTTTCCTGATGGTGAGGGCTTGTCGAAGGATCGGACTGCTGTATTGGTCGGTAATACGCTTACGGGTGAATTTTCTCGTGCCTCGCAGATGCGCTTACGTTGGCCCTTTGTGCGCCGTATGGTGGATGCTGAATTACGAAAACAGTCTTGGAATGCTGAGCGCAGAAAAACTTTTCTGGTTAATTTAGAAAGCACTTATAAACAACCCTTTGAACCCATTGGGGAAGATACGCTGGCGGGGGGGCTTTCTAATACCATTGCGGGTCGTATTTGTAATCACTTCGATTTTAAAGGGGGGGGTTATACTTTAGATGGGGCCTGTAGTTCTTCCTTAGTCGCGATAGCGAATGCTTGTACGGCTTTGCTTGTCGGTGATGTTGATACGGTTGTGGTGGGGGGCGTTGATTTAAGTCTCGATCCGTTTGAATTGATTGGTTTTTCTAAGACGGGTGCCTTAGCACATTCGGAAATGCGCGTTTATGATGCTGCTCCTAATGGCTTTTTGCCTGGCGAAGGCTGTGGTTTTGTGGTACTGATGCGTTATGATGATGCGCTCGCTTGTGGGGCGCGTTGTTATGCATTGATTCGGGGATGGGGGATATCGTCGGATGGGCGGGGTGGTATCACTCGTCCTGAAATCAGGGGGCAGTCTCTTGCCTTAGAACGCGCCTATCAGCGGGCGGGTTACGGTATTCATACGGTGCCGCTTTTTGAAGGACATGGTACGGGTACGCCTGTTGGAGATGATGTTGAACTGCGTACTTTGCTGACGGCTCGAAATCATCCACAGACTGTTCCTGCCGTTATTGGTTCCATTAAGGCTAATATTGGTCATACTAAGGCGGCGGCCGGAGTGGCTGGCTTGTTGAAAACAGTGATGGCAGTGCATCATCAGATTTTGCCCCCGGCTACGGGGTTTTATCATCCCCATCCGGTGCTGGAAAACGAAAAGGATCATTTACGCTTGTTATCTAAAGGTGAGGCTTGGCCTTCAAAACACCCTTTGCGAGCGGGTGTGAGTTCTTTTGGTTTCGGGGGCATTAATGTGCATTTAGCCATTGAAAGTGTGAATAGTGTTCGCCGTACCAAGTTGATGCCAAGGGAGCTTCAATTATTAGCCAGTCAACAAGATTATGAGTTATTTTTGTTCAGCGCGGCAGATGTGCCTTCGCTTTTGACTTTGCTTCGACAAGTGGCTGAAATGGCACCCCGTTTGTCGTTGGCGGAATTGACTGATTTAGCGGCGATGTTGGCGCGCCAGGTGGGTGAGAAGGCGGTTGTCAGAGCGGCGGTGGTGGCGGCTACGCCGGATCAATTGGCTGAACGGATTGAGCGTTTGTCTGCAAAAATTGCGGGGGGTGAAACGCAAGTCTTTGAAATTGAAGGAAATATTGTTTACAAAGCTTCGGTCTGTACGCCACAATCTAAACCTCATATTACGTTGTTATTTCCGGGGCAAGCTTCGCCAGTACGGTTGAATGGAGGCCTGTGGGCGCAACGTTTTAGTCAGGTAGAGGCACTTTATAAACGAGTCGCTTTGCCAAATGAGTTTAATTCAACGGCCAATCAGGTTGATTCAACGGTGGTGGCGCAACCTGCGATTATCGCAGCGGAATTAACCGGATTACAGATATTAGCGGCTTTGGGGATAGAAGGCCATTTGGCATTAGGGCATAGTCTTGGGGAGTTTGCGGCACTTTATTGGGCCGGGGCAATGGATGAGGCTACCTTGTTCAATCTGGTAAAGGTACGGGGTTCTGCCATGAACGATATCTCAGGCACGCCGGGTGCGATGTTGAGTCTCGCTGTTGACGGAGATAAGGCGGAAAGGCTGTGTGCGAATTTGGATGAGATTAATATCGCGTGTTTCAACAGCCCAGAGCAGACGGTGATTTCTGGAACCGCTGATGCGATAGAAAGACTGAAACAGTCTGCTCAAACACAAGGCATCAATGCCACCTCTCTACCGGTTTCTCATGGTTTTCATTCCAAACTGATGACACCGGCTGCGGATGTGTTGGAAGCCCATTTAGCGCAAGCGACTTTGCAACCTTTACAGCGGCGTGTTTTGTCAACCATTAGCGGTGCCGAATTAGAGCCCGAAGCGGATTTACTGTTACTGCTGAAAACGCAAATGACGCATCCCGTCCGTTTTGCGGAAGCATTTGATCTGGCTTTGCAAGAGACGGATTTGTTTATTGAAACGGGGCCGGGGCAAGTGTTGACAGAACTGGTTCGTGAAATGACTGATGTGCCAGTCATCGCGCTAGACGCTGCGGGCCCTTCTTTACGAGGCCTTTTAACAACGCTTGGCGCGGCCTACGTGATGGGCGCACCGATTAATCGTGAGGCCTTGTTTGCAGATCGCCTTGTTCGCCCTTTTTCATTGGATTGGCAACCTCAGTTTTTTAAGAATCCTTGCGAGTCTGCGCCACAGCTTGAAAATTCGGCTGTTTTGGAAACCGCTAAATTAGAAACGGCCGCTGTTTTAGAAACCTCGGCGGTTTTAGAAAGTGCTGACAGTGTAGAAATCGCCGATGGTGTTTTAGAGACTCCAGAAATGAATGTATTAGAACTTCTCCGCCACCGAATCGCCGAACGTGCCGAATTTCCGCCCAGTGCTGTACATGACAATAGCCGTCTTCTGGGTGATTTGCATCTTAACTCTATCAAGGTGAATCAAATTGTGAGTGAAGTGGGGCGGCAAATTGGTTTACATGCGCCTGTTGATCCAACGGCTTATGCAGACGCAACCCTAAAACAGATAGCCAGTTCGATGGCGGAACGCATTGCCAGTGGTGAAGTGGGAACCGAACCTTTACCGGCATTACCGGCTGGTGTCGATGCGTGGGTACGTCCATTTAGGGTAGAACAAGTTGAAAAGCCTTTACGCGGAGAGGCCCAGATACCAAAAGGTAATGCGGGTTGGCAGGTATTTGGAGCGTTGGATCATCCTCTCAAAGCGCCCCTTGAACAAGCCTTAAATGAATGGGGGGGTGGCGGTGTTGCTTTGTGTTTGCCGGAAAAAGTCAATGAAAACCATATCGGTATGATCTTAGAAGCGGGAAAGGCCGTGCTGGAGACTGATCGCCATTATTTTGTTTTAGTACAACAGAGTGAGATGGGGATTGCCGCTTTTGCCCGGACTTTGCACCGCGAACAGCCTGATATCACGACTTGCGTGATTACGCTATCGCCTGATAGCCATCAGACGATTGAATCTATTTTGGCAGAGGTACAGATTGCTCAGGATTATCATGAAGTCTATTATGATGCCAAAGACATTCGTCGCGAGCGCGTGTTCAAACCCCTCTTGCCAGCGTCTAAACTGCCGTCTCAGCCGGTACTCACTTCCGATGATATTTTACTTGTCACGGGCGGTGGTAAAGGGATTACTGCCGAATGTGCGGCCGCATTAGCTCAAGACAGTGGTGTGCGTTTAGTCTTATTAGGGCGGGCAAGCCCGGAAAACGATGCTGAATTGTCTGATAATTTGGCCCGTTTCCAGAAAATGGGGCTGCATTTCAGGTATGTTCAAACCGATGTCACTGATGCCAAAGCCGTCAAAACAACCGTGGATAACACAGTGCGTTCATGGGGCGCTATCACGGCTATACTGCATGGCGCGGGGGCCAATAAACCCACTTTACTGCGCGATCTGGATGAAACCACTTTTAGGCGCACTGTCGCACCAAAAGTCGATGGGCTACGTCATCTTCTCGCTGCGATTGATCCAAAACATTTGCGATTGCTGGTGAGTTTCGGCTCGATTATTGCCACTACCGGGATGCCGGGAGAGGCCGATTATGCCGTGGCGAATGAATGGTTAGCTACCCTGACAGCGGCTTTCCAAAAAGCGCATCCCACAGTCCGCTGTTTAACGCTAGAATGGTCAGTTTGGTCAGATATTGGCATGGGGAGACGCTTGGGCAGTGATGAGATTCTCGCTCAACAAGGCATAACGCCTATTTCACCTGATGTGGGCGTGGCGGTATTGCGTCAAGCCCTGATGGAAAATGAATGGCCGCCGACTGTTGTGGTGACAGGACGCATGCCTGATGTCCCTACCTTGCATCTGGAACGCCCAGATATGCCCTTTTTCCGTTTTCTGGAGAAGCCGCGTGTTTATTATCCTGGCATTGAATTGGTGATAGACACTGAGTTATCTTTGAATTCCGATCCTCATCTCAATGATCATATCTATGAAGGGCAACGGCTATTTGCCGCGGTGATGGGTTTGGAAGCGATGGCACAGGTGGCTTCTACGGTGCTGGGTGTCCAAAAAGTCCCCGTTTTTGAAAATGTCGAGTTTTCCCGCCCCGTGGTGGTTGAAGAGACAAAATCAGAAACAGTGCAAATAGCGGCATTGGTTCAAAATGATGGCACAGTCGATGTCGCACTGCGTTGCGCTCAAACGGGCTTTAAAGTAGATCATTTCCGAGCGCGTTGTCGATTTCACGAAGTTGGGGAAACCGAAAACGCTAAAAAATTACAAGTTATTGATTTAAAAACAGAAGATATTGAGATTGACCCTGAAAAAGAATTGTATGGCAGTTTACTGTTTCAAAAAGGGCGTTTTAAACGTCTCCGTGCTTATCGTCATATCGAGGCAACCCAATGTATAGCCGAAATTGGAACGGATGATACTCAACTTTGGTTTGGGCGTTATTTATCACCTGAACTGATGTTAGGCGATCCGGGTTCACGGGATGCCACTATTCACGCTATCCAAGCCTGTATTCCCCATGCCCAATTGTTGCCCATTGGCATAGACAGATTAAACTTTGTTGATGTCCAGATTCCAGGCCCTTGGACGGTTTCAGCGAAGGAACGTTGGCATGAAGGTGATCTATTCTGCTACGATTTGACGGTTCAGGGGCAAAATGGCGCATTACGAGAAACCTGGGCCGGATTGCGTTTACGCAAAGTGTCCCCGATAAGCTGGCAAAATGGCTGGATAGAACCTTTATTAGCACCCTACATCGAGCGTCGGATTCAAGCCTTATTGCCAGACGTGTCGCTACGTGTTGCCATCCAGCATGAAGTCACTGAACAGCGGCGTACTCGCACCGAAAAGGCCCTCAAAAAGTGCTT
>JAYQWI020000480.1:0-4116 GCA_035871815.2 Candidatus Parabeggiatoa communis | reverse complement strand
TGGGGACGCTACAGGCGGTAAAGGTGGTGCTCTCAATATCGCTGGTACTCTAGTACAAGGCTATCCAACCACAACGTTTAGTAGCGGTACTGGAGGAGATGCTAGAATTTGGTGTTCTGAAACGGCAACACCAGGAACAGCTAGTGGTGTAGAAATATTACCAGATGGTAATTTTCAAGGATTTGGGGTAGTAGACGGTGGTGGTGGAAGAGTTCTTATTGAACCTGTAACCATTACAGGAGGACGTAGTTTTATTATCCAAAACACCAGTGAAGTCATAATCTTTGGTGGTAATGGTGCTAAGATCGTCCTTAACAACCTCAGTGCTAATGCCATTTCTTCTGAAGGTGATATTATCTTATCTGTTGGTGAAGGTGGTACTATTGATTTGCGGAATAATGCTGCTAAAATCTTCAATTCCACTAATGGTACAGTTAAGATTTATGCTGACAAAGTTCTCTTGGATGAAGGCGTTAGTATTGAAGAATTGGCAAACGTTAATGTTGAATTACAACCTGCTAAAATTCTTTACGCAGTGACTCTCACTGGTACTGGTATAATTGACGGAGATGCGAATGCTACTATTCCAATCACAGTGCGTGTGCAAAACAGTGGCCCAACTACTGATATTTACACATTGTCAGTAAAAAACTCCGAAGGTTGGCAAGTTAGTGGTTTGCCTAATACTATAACGGTAGATGGACTCAAGAGTAAAGAATTGACTTTGCAAGTCACTCTATCCAAAAATCCCGGTGAAGTAAACGACGTTACTGTCACAGCTACATCTCAAACTGATGCAACAGCAATAGCAAGCATGAAAACGCAAGTTATTGTTAAGGGCGAACTTGTAGTAGAACCTGAAAAAGTAGCCTTAACCATCACCCAACCTACTGATGGAACAGTCAGCGCAGAGGGTATTGATTGTGGTGGAGACTGCACAGAAGACTATGAAGTCAACAGTGAAGTCGCACTAACCGCCACGCCAAACGAAGGTTATAACTTCAATGATTGGCAAGGTGATTGTGCAGGTACGACAGCAGAATTGACTGTCACATTAGACGAGGCAAAATCATGTACAGCGACATTTGCTGTTATTGAAATTCCTAACAAACTGCCAACAGCGGCCCTTGCGATTACGCCAGAAACCGGCGAAGCCCCGCTAACGATTGCTTTAAATGGTAGTACTTCCACCGATACTGACGGCAATATTGTCAGCTACGCATGGACGGCAAATGGACAAACGGCAAATGGGCAAAATGCTGAATTGACATTTAACGATGCTGGGAATTACACGATCACCCTTAAAGTGACCGATAACGACGGTGCAACCGATCAAGTTCAAAAGACTGTCATTGTACAAGAGATTCCTAACAAACTGCCAACAGCGGCCCTTGCTATTACGCCAGAATCTGGTGAAGCTCCACTCACCGTTGCCTTAGATGGTAGTGCTTCCACTGATACTGACGGCAATATTGTCAGCTACGCATGGACGGCAAATGGACAAACGGCAAATGGGCAAAATGCTGAATTGACATTTAACGATGCTAGAGATTATACGATCACCCTTAAAGTGACCGATAACGACGGTGCGACAAAATCGGCAACGAAGAATGTGAAAGTCGAAGCCGCCGGAAAGTATGCTGCCTCTGGCACAATCCGCGACGAAGAAGACAACCCAATTGCTGGTGTCAGCGTGCAAGTTGGCAAAAAAACCGCCGTCACCGATGCAACGGGCTATTGGGAAATCAATAGCTTACAAGAAGGCAACTACGAAGTCATTGCCACCAAAGACGGCTACACTTTTCCCGTGAAAGAGTGTGCCCTTGGCAACAATGAGAATTGTAGTCCAAAAATAAAACCCGACTCCGTACTCGATATCAAAGTGGTGCCCAATAGTTGGAAACCCGCTAAACAAGGTGAAAACGTCAGCTACGCGATAACAGTGACTAACCAAGGCGAAAAAACAGCTACTGGTGTTATGCTCACTGACAGCTTACCAGAAGGCACAACCCTTGTTTCTCTTGAAGCAGTGGATGGTGGCAGTTGTGAAGCCGACACCGTGACTTGCACTTTGCCTGACTTAACGCCCGGTGCCACCGCGACTGCGAAAGTCGTGATCAGCAACGCGCAAGCGAAAGCACTGGTCAATAAGGCCACTGTGACGGCTAATGAATATCCAGATGATGTGCAAACGACTTGGACAGCGGTGAAGCCGTATCTCTCTGTTACCCTCAGCGATACGCCCGATCCCATCATCACCGGGGGTACTTTACACTACACAGCCGATGTTGATTTGAATCAGTACGCGCCGAAAACAACGGCAACCGGCGTTGAGTTAGTGATGCAATTGCCCAAAGGCGTTGAACTGAAATCGGTGAACACCGACTACGGGCTATGCGATACCAGCAAACTGCCTACCCTGATTTGCGAACTGACAGACTTGAGCATTGACAGCCCAGATGCCATTAGCCATATCACAGTTCATGCCGATGTGCTATTGAACGATCCCGGCTTACTGCTCTTAACGCATGAGGCAAAGGTAACAGCCAATGAATATCCCGCACACACCGATAGAGAACGCACTTCGATAGTCATACCAGAAGGTGTCGAAGTCGATATCGCCTTTGTCATCGACGTGACAGGGAGTATGCAGGAAGAAATCAACAGCGTTATCAAGGCCTTAAAAGGTTTTATTGCCGAGATAGAACCGAGTAATGCGCCCCTAGTTGCCCTAATTGTCTTCACCGATGACGTGAAAATCGAAGCCTTTACGGGTGATTTGAATGTCTTACTGGGCGCGGTTGAGAAACTGAAGGCCGCTGGCGGTGGCACTTGCCCCGAAGCTTCGGTGGAAGCGTTATTGATTGCCGTGCCTCATACCAAAGAAGGGGGCGATATCCTGTTTGCAACCGATGCCTCGCCGTATGCTGATGCCGATGTTGAGAAAGTCATGGCACTGCTGCGCGGTAAAGGCATTCGCTTTAATGCGATGATCACAGGGGATTGTTCTAATGAAAGCGATTGGAATCAATTGCCAGAGTAGAATAGAATACAGATTTAACTGATTGTCCTGATTGACGCTGATTAAATAAAAAATCAGTGTTAATCAGTTTAATCATGATAATCAGCGTTCTATAGCAATTCAACCCCAGTTTTCTAATAAATGTTTTTTCTCACGCAAAGCCGCTTCGATCTTAGAATACACCTTTGCGCCTTTGCGTCTTTGCGTGAGATTTAAAAAGCCTCAAAATTCGTTGTACTTCCATTAATCAAAAAGAGGTCATAAATCATGAACCCACGCAACTTACTCCTTTTTTTATGTAGCCTAATTGGCTTAAACTGCTTACCGCTTTTTGCCGATGACACGGAAGAAATTTATCGGTATGAACGCATGTGGCCGGTTTTACAGCAACCCTGGTATCTCGATGACATTCGGGACATTGCTATTAGTTCACAAGGTTATGTCTATGTGGTTAATAGAGAGCATAACAGAATCGAAAAGTTGACTTTGGATGGTCATTTAATTAGCCATTTTGGCACCTTTCATGATGGTTTTAAACCTACACAAATGGCGGTTGATAGTGAAGAAAATTTCTATGTCATTTATCGACACGATCATCTAACACCAAAATCATATTTAATAAGAAAATTTAATGCTTTAGGTGACTTAATTTCTGATAAATGGGGACAAAAAAGTCAATGTGTTAAAGATGCTTTCCATGATATTGCAGTTGATAATCAAGACCACGTATATGTTACTTGTGAACCAACAAGTGGACAACCGATAGTTGAAAAATTATCTAAAGATGGAACCTCCCTATATGAATGGTTTGTTAAACCACTGCAAAATGATGAGAGCATGGGGGCTACAAAGATAACTATTAATGATAATTATGTTTATGTGTTAGAGTCTCACAACCATCGTATCCGAAAATATACGAAATACGGAGAACTTAAGAACGTTTGGGGAGGCTATGGTAGTGAAGAAGGAAAGTTCAAATACCCCCAAAAAATAGCTATTGATAGTCATGGTAATATTTATGTAACAGATAATGACAATAACCGTATTCAAAAGTTTAATTCAGAAGGTGAATTTATAAAGGCTTGGTCCGAGAA
>JAYQWI020000479.1:0-2750 GCA_035871815.2 Candidatus Parabeggiatoa communis | reverse complement strand
GGACTATACTTTTGGCGAAAGTCTGCATTATCCAGATCATTCAATTATCCAAACTATCGATGGTGGTTTTGCTGTAGTGGGCTTGGAATTTAAGAAGAACTTGCCGGTGTTGACTTCATCGTTCATTAAGTTAGATCGTAGTGGAAATCTGGAATGGCAGAAATTATTAATATCAGGTTTTGATTTACTCGTTCAAAATTCTGATGGAAGTTTTACTGTGGCAGGAACTGTTGAACCAAATGGGTCCCCTAGGGATTTTGGGGTACTGAAACTTAAACCCACTATTATTCCTGACAAACAACCACCAACAGCAGCTTTTACAGCCTCTCCTACTCAAGGTAAAGCACCATTGCTAGTGAATGTGGATTCTAGTGAATCTTTTGACAGTGATGGTACGATTGTTAAGTATGAATGGTTTGTAAACGATACATACATTGGTAATTATGCAGATTCAAATTCCCCATCTGGATTAGATTTTGATGCATCTCTTAAAAGGGCTCCTGGTGTGTACACAATCACGCTGAAAGTTACAGATAATGATGGTTTAACAGATGAAGCTCAAAGAGCAATTCATATTCTACCAGATACACCATTACCCTCAACTGAAACGCACACTCTCATTCTAACCAACCGTATGAAATTCGCTCAACTCTACGGTTCAACCCAAGCTGACCAATTAATGAGCAAATTGAATGAGTTAGCAAAACATCCCGATGTCCAAGGGCTAGTGATTCAAGTAGAAGACGATTCGATGGTGGCAAACGCCTATGCGATTCGTGGCGATAAGTACGATAATAAAAATCAAGCCAATGTTGTCGTGGTGAGTATTAAGCAACTTATTCGTCGCCATTGGGATGCCTTGGGAAATCAATTGGAAAATATCATGCTGATTGGCGATGATCGTGTTATTCCTTTTTATCGTATCGCAGATGGCACCTTCGAGCCAGACCCTTGGACGCTCACCGATGATTTTTATACGGATCGTAATCCAACGGAATGTCCAACATGTGCCAACCCACTGGTATTTATTCCAGACATTGCCGGTGGGCGATTGATAGAAACCCCAGCCCAAATCATAGGTATGATTGACGCTTTCTTAGCCGACAATAATCTCAACATCAGAAGTGCCGCCATCACCGGCTATGACTTTGTACAGGATGGTGCCAAAGCCGCTTGCGATACATTACAACGTGTTGATATACCTAGCGATTGTTCATTGATGGGGGAATTTTGGGGCAGTGAGGATTTCAAAGGCCAAATCTTGAACCGTCCCCATGATATCACTTCCATCAATGGTCATGCTTACTATGAAATGTTCCTAACGCCCGATGATAAACATATTTGGGCCTCGGATTTTGCGAATAGCAGCACCGATTTTGCCGGCACACTTTTTTATACAGTGGGTTGTCATTCTGGTTTGAACGTCACAGACAAATTGGACTTACCCGAAAGTCTCGCCATCAAACAAGCCAACTATATCGCAAATACCGGCTATGGCATTGGCGGTTTGAATGGGATTGAACTTTCTGAAGAATTGATGTGGAATCTCACAAAAGAATTAGTCAAATCTCAAACCACGCTGGGTAAAGCTTTGCTGAATGCCAAGCAACAATACTTCGCGGATAATCCAAACTTTGGGCCATTTGACGAAAAGATTGTCGCTGAAAGTACCCTATATGGTTTGCCCATGTATCAAGTTACCTCTTCAGCAACCGCAAAACTCAGTCCCGCAATTACCGCGATTCAAACCCAAACTACCGAAGAACAAGGTTTACAGAAGGCGGGTTATTCCTACACTTGGGCAACCGCAACCCCGATAACCGCCACCACATCTGGCAAAAAGTTTTACTCCCTAAATGGAACAATGACTAGCAGCAGTGAAGGCAAGCCCATTTTGCCCAAACTCTCGTACAATGTGACGCAGACACAAAAAGCTTTGCATGGTGTTGTCTTTAGAGGGGGCAGCTACAACACGGTGAATGTCACTCCACCAATACAGCGTTTTAAAACCACAACGGGACATATTACCCCAGAACGGACTTTCAGCGCACCGGGTTGGTATCCGTCCATTTTCTTTACACCTAACACCGTCCCCCTAGATGTCGAAGCAAAAGAAACCCTGGTAGCAACCGCAGGGCAATACAACCCCAATTTAACGACAGGGCAACAACGTATCTTTAGTAATATGGACTTTGATGTTTTTCACCATGTCAATACTAATGATTGGACTAAGCCAACCGTTTACCTCATGGAGAATCGTTTAAATGCCAATATCGCCACAGTAACCATTGCCACCAGTGATGCTTCCGGTATTAAAGAAGTCGTACTGGCTTATACAGATGGCAATGGCACTTGGAACAGCACTAACTTAACCGGGAGCGATGTCACCTGGACAGGTAGTTTTGCAGCGAATGCCAACACCGAGTTTTTCATTCAAGCCATAGACAAAGCCGGTAATGTCGCTGTCAATGAGAATGAAGGCAAATACTTTAAAGTGGGTCAAACACCAATTAATCTAACAACAGCTCGCCTTACGGCTCATCTTATCAACATCAGCACCCGCGCCGCCATTTTGGGCGGTGCCAATGATGTCATTGCCGGATTTATTATTACTGGCAGCGGAGCGCAAAAAGTCATCATTCGCGCTTTGAGTTTAGAAGCCGGTGTTGATCCCAAACTCACCGTGCATCAATATCCGAGTGGTGAATTGCTGGCAAGTAATGATAATTGGCAAACCGATCCGCGTGTTG
>JAYQWI020000478.1:0-3771 GCA_035871815.2 Candidatus Parabeggiatoa communis | reverse complement strand
TCAGACAAAAAGTTATCAGTGATGCAACAAGTGGTTGCATTGTTATTCGATTCGATGTTTTTTTAGGCTCACGCAAAGACGCAAAGACGCTAAGAATACAATTAATAGGGCCATGATGTCCATCTGTTCAAAAAATAAACTGATTTGATGGGAGGGCCTATATATATTAATTAATGATCGGGCCGTGATGTTTATCTGTTCAGAAAAATCGACTTGAATGCTTGTTTTATTCCCTTTTTAAAAGAATGGTTTTATATCTTTTTTTGCGAGAGGCGTATTAAATCATAACATCAATAACAAATCATGTTATAAAAAAACGTAACATCAAATGTTTCTTCATAAGCTTTCAGTCTTGAAGAGTGGAACAAATTGTGCGCTTTTTCAAGATAAATCTTGAACGCCAATGTAAGATAAATCGGGTTTGAAAATCAATTTAGGAATGGAAGCCATTTTATTCACGCAAAGCTGCTAAGTTGCTAAGGAATTAAGAATGAGCCCCTTTGCGCCTTTTGCGCCTTTTGCGCCTTTTGCGTTAAAAAAAAATCAATGTGAACTATTGAATTAAAAAAATAAACGCGCTTTGACGCTAAAGACGCTAAAGAGTGTTAACCACTAAAACGCACCCAGGCTTTAAAACGCTGAATAAATTCAGGTAGCCATAAAAACAGTATACCTGTTACCCCTATCGTCAAGAAGCCCAAAAATAGAAAAATCTCTGGAATGTTAAAACCCAGCAGTAGCATACCCACTGTCGCGAATGTTGAGATCACCATAAACAACGCATTGAGAATATTACTGGCCGCAATCACTCTGGCGCGCGTATCGGGAACCGTCCGTTTTTGAATCATGGCATTCAAAGGCACAATAAAAAAACCGCCAAATAAGCCTATTAACATCAGATCAACTAAAACGCGCCAACTACTTGAAAACTCTAAAAATTGTGACGCATTCATTTGGCCTTCAGGCAGTGATAACGCGACAAAATATTGACTGGCAAAATAAATATCAATGGAAAACAGTATGATACCGATTGCCCCTAAGGGCACTAATCCCAATTCAATACGCCCCTTTGACATCTTTTCACACATCAGCGAGCCTAGCCCAATACCGACAGAAAACATCGTCAGCAATAACGTCACCACTTCATTGTTACTGCCCAGAATAGATTTACTGTAAGCTGGCACTTGTGATAAATAGGTGGCACCGACAAACCAAAACCAAGAAATTGCGATAATCGCAATAAAGACACTGCGATTTTCCCGCGCATACTGCATGATCTTGAAAGTTTGGCTGATAATGTGCCAATTGATTTTCAAATCGGGCGCTGCCGACTCCGCTTTAGGAATAAACAAGCTAGTCAAAAAGCCTAATATCGCCAATATCACAACGATGCCTGCAATCATCAAGGGCCCGTAGGATTCTAGTGATATGACAATACCGCCTAAAATGGTGCCGAGTAAAATCGCCAAAAATGTGCCCATACTCAGCAAGCCATTACCGCCAGTTAATTCATGATCGGCCAAATGCTGTGGCACAATACTATATTTAAGTGGACTAAACAGCGTTGACTGCGTGCCCATCAAAAATAATAAGACAATCAACATCACTATACTTTCAAAGTAAAAAGCGATGAAAGCAAATGACATGATCATGATTTCAAGGATTTTAATGTACCGAATCAACAGAGATTTTTCATGTTTATCGGCTAACTGCCCAGCCGTTGCTGAGAATAAAAAAAAGGGCAATATAAAAATGCCAGCACTTAAAGTGACAATGTAATTGGTATCAATACCATATAATGTACTGCCCTGAAAGATTATCAGGATAACAAGCGCGTTTTTATAGACATTATCGTTAAACGCGCCCAGAAACTGGGTAGCAAATAACGGTAAAAAACGCTTACTGTGAAGTAATTTCAATTGGTTCATATATTGATAGATAGTACAGTGGATTACGTGTAGTACAGCGAATCGAAGATCAGCGTAAATCAGGCCATAATCAGCGTGATCAGCCTTCTATTATATCAACACTACCCAAACCTTAACTCAAAAATGCACTACAAAGACTTACGTGATTTTATCACTCAATTAGAAGAATTAGGTGAACTCAAACGAGTTCAAAGTGAAATTGATCCTAATTTAGAAATGACAGAGATTTGTGATCGGGTTTTACGGGCCGAAGGGCCCGCTTTATTATTTGAAAACCCCAAAGGATACACCATCCCCGTTTTGGGCAATTTATTTGGTACGCCTAAACGAGTTGCGCTCGGCATGGGGCAAGACTCCGTAACCGCCTTACGTGAAGTCGGGCAATTGTTAGCCTTTTTAAAGGAACCCGATCCCCCTAAAGGGTTTAAAGAAGCCTTAGAAAAACTCCCCCTGTTTAAACAAGTATTGAATATGCCCCCCAAAGTCCGAAAACAGGCCCCTTGTCAAGATAATGTCTGGGTTGGCAATGAAGTTGATTTATCCCGTTTACCCATTCAAACCTGTTGGCCGGAAGATGTCGGCCCCTTGATAACATGGGGATTAGTCATCACTCAAGGGCCTCATAAATCCAGGCAAAATTTAGGGATATATCGCCAACAAGTGATTGATAAAAATAAAGTCATTATGCGCTGGTTGTCTCATCGAGGGGGCGCGTTGGATTTTCAAGACTGGCAACAGGTTCATCCGGGCGAACCGTTTCCAATAGCCGTCGCATTAGGCACGGATCCCGCTACCATCTTGGGGGCCGTCACACCCGTACCCGATACCTTATCAGAATACGCTTTTGCAGGCCTACTGCGCGGGAGTCGTACCGAAGTGACACCCTGTTTAAGCCACAAATTACAAGTGCCCGCCAGTGCTGAAATCGTATTAGAAGGGTTTATTTACCCTAACGAAACCGCACCCGAAGGCCCTTTCGGTGATCATACCGGTTACTATAATGAAGTTGAAAGCTTTCCCATTTTTACCATAGAACGGCTTACCCATCGCCATCAACCCATTTACCATAGCACTTACACAGGCCGCCCACCCGATGAACCCGCTATTTTAGGGGTCGCCTTAAATGAAGTCTTTATCCCCATTTTACAAAAGCAATTCCCTGAAATCGTTGATTTTTATTTACCCCCCGAAGGCTGCTCCTACCGCATGGCGATAGTCAGTATTAACAAACAATATCCCGGACACGCTAAGCGCATCATGTTTGGCATCTGGTCATTTTTACGCCAATTCATGTACACCAAATTCGTCATCATTACCGACGCTGATATCAACATTCGCGACTGGCAAGATGTCATTTGGGCCATGACAACCCGCATGGATCCCGTTCGCGATACCAGCCTGATTGAAAACACCCCCATTGATTATTTAGACTTCGCCTCCCCCGTATCCGGTTTAGGCGGCAAAATCGGCTTTGATGCCACCAATAAATGGCAAGGCGAAACACAACGTCAATGGGGCAAACCCATTTGTATGAGTACTGCCGTTAAAGACAAAATTGATAAGATTTGGGACGAATTAGGTTTGTAAACAAATTTGATTGTCGTTGCAAATTTATTTTGCGGTTATTGGAGTGCAAAATTTAATTTGCGGTTCGATTTTCTTGATACTGTACTTGCTTCAATCGGGAAACGCTATAAATCAATTTTGTTTTCTCATCAATCACCATTTATCAATCATCAAAAAAACATGAAAATCGGAACCCCTCTTACCCAATCAGCAACAAAAATCATGTTGTTAGGTAGCGATGAATTAGGCAAAGAAATGACGATTGCCTTACAACGAC
>JAYQWI020000477.1:0-2656 GCA_035871815.2 Candidatus Parabeggiatoa communis | reverse complement strand
GCCCTTTGAAACGTAGGTGGGCTTGTTGCCCACCTGTGCTATCATTACCGCTCCATTAACCCCATTAATAAAAGGTATAATCTATGTTGAACTTGAATAAAGTTTTAACGATCTTGACGGTTGTCGCTGCATTGAATATCGGACTTTCACAAACCGCAGTGGCAGAAGAAATGGCCTGTACTATCGCGCCTAACGGGATTTGTACAATGGATATTAACGCCTGTGGGAATGCGAGTATCTGCACCTGCCCTAATGGTTATAGTTACAATGCTGCGATTGCACAATGTGTGATTGAAGATATCGCCGAAGCTACCAGTGCATCCACGATAGCTATTGAAGGAAGCTGTGTTGGAACACAGCCAGTGCCTTGTACAAGGGATATCAATCGCTGTGGACACCCAAGTCGCTGTATGTGTTCAGAGGGCTTGACTTACAATCCTGCTGTTGGCAAATGTCTTAAGGATTTATAAGTAAGATCATCCCATTATTCTGTCGTAGAATTGATTTTGTTCAAACAAGTGTTATTCTGAACAAATATCAAAAATCCATTCACCCATCTTATTTAAATAAATGCTAGGAGAAAAGAAGGCAAAAAAAGCATAACAAAAACGCAGTGCGTAAGCCTTTATCAAGCTCAGTCAGATCGGGCATACCAATCCGTGCTGGTGTACGTGCTGGAAACCAATGCAAAATGCTTGATGATTCACTTGGTTCTGTTCCGGCAGGCGCGCCTGCTAATGTTTGTTGTAATAAGACGCAATGTGATTTTTTATGATAAATAACAAGCGTTAATTGGCGTTAATTGGCGTTCTCGTTATAAAGAGAACGCCACCTATTGGCCCTTTTAGATTTCATAGAGGTGTTCAGAAGGGGCTGAGACAAATCATGCCTTATGGAGAAACAAAATGACTGCCTTGCTCACCATCCCTATCCTTTTCAATAGGCAACCGGTTTAAATCGTCAATCAGATTAAAATCAACAACTTAGAGTTCCCCCCCCGAAACCAAGTTGTTTAATCAATCACATCAACAAGCCCCAATCCTTTCTCGTCCACCGAACTCAAAATCGCAGTGTAAGCACTCGCTGGTAAGTCCAACCGTAACGCCGCATCGATCATAGCCAGAAAGTGGCGTTATTTAAACTATTAAAGGTTGTTTCATGTTAAACAATGAAATGAAAAAAGTTTTAACCATTTTAAATGAATTGAAAAATGAAAACCTTGATTCTGAACGGTTGCTAGATGATATTATTATCAACCAAAATCAACCCGTCAAAGGAATCAGTAAATTAGAACTGATGGGGGGGGGAATATCCAATGAGAAAAGATTTTTTTAATATTGATCTTAAAGCCAAAACGGGTATTAAGGGTTCAGTATTAAAAACCAGTCAGTTTATTGAATCTGAACTTTCTAAGAAGAAAGTGATTATCATAAATAATCCTTATTGTGAAGAAAGTGGAGAACCACAACAACTCTTAAATGATTTATTCAAAGAAATCAATAATATATCAGGAAAAGGTAGTTATGTATTAATGACGGGCACCTTAAGTAATAAATTTTTTAAGGGTATTAAAAATGAAAATAAAGACATCATAAACGAATTAAAGCATTGGGACATCTTGATTTATAGAGGAGAATTACCCCATTTCTATAAAGAGACCGAATTTTATAGAAGTAATGGTAAGCCCATAAAAGGTAAAATGAAAATGACTCTCCTTAAAAAGAAATGAGACTTAACTTGGCAATATCACATTAGTCTCATCACTGATAGCTTAGGGTAAAGCGTTATATATTTTCATAAAAATGATGAGCGCCTTGATGCCTTGATGAGGCGTTTTTACTTGATGTTTTAATCATCTAAACTGAAATAGAACCTAATTATATATATAGCATTTTTTGATGGCCAAAGGCCATATATTAGAGGAAGCAACTTGAAATGAAAAACAGCATACTTGAAGAAGACAATGTTAATCCAACCAGTGTCTTACAACTATTTGAAAATGCGTTTATAAAAGCTTCTCTTGATGAAGATGAAGACATACGCATTACAACGGCACCGGGAAGCCTCTTTCTTGTCAAAGTATTACCTGACAAAAAGATGCTCAAATATGCGAGTTGGTTTGGTTTCAAAGACGGTGTTTCTGTCGATAAGAAGTTAGCATTTTTAAACCAATTAAATTATGGTGTGATTTTATCCCGTTTTTCCATGCCAGAAGAGAATGTTCTATTATCAGAATATTTTCTGTCTTACGAAGAGGGTATCCAGTTCTATCAAGTGATAAATAGTTTCAGATTGTTTGAGCGAGTCACCATTGGTGCAATCAAACAATTTGATATTGCTCATTTGATTGAGTAAAGCACTTTTAGTTCCAAATTTATTTTGCATCAGTGTGATTGGAATGCAAAATTTATTTTTCGGTTTATTCCAAATTGCATCGGTGTGATTGGAGTGCAAAATTTATTTTGCGGTTTGTTCCAAATTTATTTTGCATCTTTGTTCTTGGAACGAAGCTAATTAACGAAACGAAGTTGTACTCGGCCAAAGTACTCAACCGAGATTGACAATAATCCTTTTTTTGGGAATGCGCCCCGCATGTCATCTCTAAAAGCCATACATATTAAGTGGTATTATGGGCGAACCCGCATGTTTCGCCAAA
>JAYQWI020000476.1:0-20832 GCA_035871815.2 Candidatus Parabeggiatoa communis | reverse complement strand
GAACCGGTTTTTATTTGCCCGGCGGATGTGGCAACGGCTAAATCAGCAATGGTGCTGTCTTCCGTTTCGCCTGAACGATGGGAAATGACGGCCGTGTATTTGGCGCGTTTTGCCATTTCAATCGCGGCCAGTGTTTCAGTGACGGTGCCAATTTGGTTGAGTTTAATCAAAATCGAATTGGCGATGCCTTTTTCAATACCTTCTTTCAAAATGGCTGTGTTGGTGACAAATAAATCATCGCCTACAATTTGCACTTTCTTGCCCAGTTTGTCTGTGAGTATTTTCCAACCATCCCAATCGCCTTCTGCCATGCCGTCTTCGATGGAAATAATGGGGTATTTATCAACCCATGCGGCTAGGTAGTCGGTAAATTGGGCTGAGTCGAGTTTTTTGCCTTCTGAGGCTATGTCATAAAGGCCGTCTTTGTAAAACTCGGAACTGGCGACATCTAATCCTAACCAAATATCTTCTCCTGCCTTAAAGCCTGCTTTTTCAATCGCTTGCAATATGACTTCAATGGCCGCTTCGTTTGAGGAGAGGTTGGGCGCAAAGCCGCCTTCATCGCCGACTGCGGTATTCATGCCTTGGCTTTTTAAGACGCTTTTTAAGGCGTGAAAGACTTCGGCGCCATAGCGCACAGCTTCTGTGAGCGAGGGCGCGCCTGTGGGCAGAATCATAAATTCTTGTAAATCGACATTATTATCGGCATGGGCACCGCCGTTGATAATATTCATCATTGGGACGGGCATTTGCATTTGTCCTGCCCCCCCTAGATAACGATACAGGGGCAGTTCTAGTTCCCTAGCGGCGGCTTTAGCGACGGCCATGGAGACGGCTAAAATGGCATTCGCGCCTAAACGGCCTTTGTTGGGTGTGCCATCCAATTCGATCATTCGCCGATCAATTTCAGTTTGTGCCGTCACATCCACTCCGATCAGGTTGTCAGCGATTTCATCTGTGATATGCTCAATCGCTTTATGCACGCCTTTCCCAAGATAGCGGCTTTTATCTCCATCACGTAATTCTATGGCTTCTCTGGAACCTGTGGAGGCGCCGGAAGGTACGGCTGCACGTCCGACGGCTTCTAATTCGGTAATGACTTCCGCTTCAACGGTGGGATTACCGCGAGAATCGAGAATTTCACGCGCTTGGATGTTGGCAATTTCTGACATGTTGTTTCCTCTTGTGTTAAATAAATGTTGGATTGTTGGTTAGGCAATTGCCCAAAAAATAAAATACCCAAAACAAGCACACTACTCTATGCCTACAAATATTATGTCACAAACTGTCTGCTCACGCAGAGCCGCAAAGCCGCAGAGAATGAAAGAAGATTGATTAAAGGTGTGGGTATTTTAATTTTTTGGCGTTACCTAAAACAGATTCTCAATGACCCATTTCCAATATCCGCAGTCAAGCGGAAAGGCTTGGATTATTGAGAAATCTTAAAAAAAAAGGATAAAGTGTGATTTGGCCTGTATGAAGGCCTTGATAGAAGAATTTTATCGCCCTAAAAAGGGCAGTAGCAGTCGTAAACTGTAGAGGTAGGAAATAGAAACAGACGGGCACGTCATCACCTGCCCATGAGGGACATTTTGCATTTTGATTGATGGGTGAATGGCGTACATAGTTCAGTTATCAGTTATCAGTTATCAGTTATCAATGAGTGATAAGTTATAGAATAAATTTGATATGTGTTAAGGCTAACAGATTTTTTTTCAAAACGCTAGTCGTATTTGCTTGGAAATTCAAAAATCATTTATTAAATAATTAAATTGTTCGACTTAAAAAATTTAAGTGTGAATAGACTTTCTTAATTTAAGAATAGACATTTTCTCAAAAATGACAAGGCCTTTATGTAAAAAAGCAGAATTTAAAATAAGACATTAATATTTAATAATAGCTTATTGCCTCATTTTGTAAACCGATTGTTTATGTGATAGCAAAAACGCCTTGTCAAGTCTCGGTTTGTCAAGGGGGTTAAAAGTGCGGGGAAGATCATCCCAAATAAATTTGGGATAACTTTTTATGACTTTATTTTGTTTTACCCCCGCACTTTTAATCGCACCCTGTAATGTAGGTAGACTTGACTATGTGAAGCGAAGAAAAAGGTGTCTAAACTCACCTACCTATATAACAAGGCAAATCAATCCGTTTATTATTCCGCAAATCGGTTGTACTCAGTATGTTAACAGAACTCCGTTCAAAGCAGGATGAGAAAGATGTCATTAAACGCTGGTTTCAAGACGACTATTTTGATCTATTTACTTGGCAAGACTACAGCGGAACAATAACCGGTTTTCAACTGTGTTATGATCGTTTAGGAGAGGAACGTGTTCTGTCGTGGGATTGGCAAAGAGGTTTTGGACATCATCGTGTCGATGATGGAGAAGCTTCGCCTCATAAAAATATGAGTCCTATTTTTATCAGAAATGGGGGATTTTCATATGAAGAAGTGGTGCCTCGATTTGTCAAATCTAGCGAAAGAATAAGCCAAGATATCAGTTTGTTTATTATAGAAAAAATAAAAGAATATGTGCAATCTCACACAAAAAGGTAAGTTAATTCGATAGGTTCTGTCATCAATGACAACATTTTTCTACCTGCATGGATGGGCATCTAGTCCACAATCCAATAAAGCCCAGTTGTTCAAGCAATGTTTTGAGCAACATGGGTTAAACTTACAGATTCCTGATTTAAATCAAAATGATTTTTTTCATCTTACCTTAACTCGACAAATTCAACAGGTACAAGCCTTATTGCCCAATTCACCGGTGACGTTGTTCGGTTCAAGTTTAGGCGGTTTAACCGCCTTATGGCTGGCTGAGCGGCAACCGCAAATACAACGCTTAGTGTTACTCGCGCCAGCCCTAAATTTTTTAAATCACTGTATAACGGTGATGGGTGAAGCCCACTACACGCAATGGCGCAAGCAAGGTGAATTAGCCGTTTATCATTATGCTGAACAATGTGAACGTTTATTAAGTTACGATTTTATACAAGATATACATCAGTATGTTGATACTGACTTACAGCGGCCTATACCCACCTTGATTTTGCATGGCCGCTTTGATGAAATCATTTCTATACAAACTGCACGCGATTTTGCAACTTCCCGCCCTTGGATTCAATTAAAAGAATTTGACAGTGATCATGGTTTAAACGATGTGTCATTACAATTGTGGCAAGCAGCGGAAGAATTTTGTCATATGTAGGATCGCTCGTAGAGACGCCCAGCGTTTCTACGAGCGATCCCACCATCCGAAAGTTTTCTGCTACCTGCAAAGTACGTTTTTTGTCCTGTACAAAGCCTTGCGGGTCGAGCAGCGTCATTTTAAAACTGTCCTTTGGGCTGTAAAATGCTATGTTGATTTCTACTTCACCTAAACTCTTGTCCAGATCAAATACTTCTCTCATTTCGACTTATGTATAACGATGATCAACCTCCAATCGTATCCCAAATGTTAAAAAGCCTTTTTAAGCTAGATAAATGCCCCGTTTTTTCACAACGTTGACGTAAAGCATCAAGGTAATTTTTCTCAGTTGTAGGCCCTGGATACTTTTTGGTATAAGTCAACTTGGGATTTTTTTCTTTTAACATTTCTTTTAAATAGTCCAGATGAAAACTGGCTTTTGTTAAATAGCCGTCTGGACAAAGCATTAGTTCAGGGTCATTCATACTCACATCATAAAACTTTTTAAATGCTAATAGCCGGTTACTCTGAGGATTTTTACGCAACATTTTAGTATAACCTAAAAACCAAGTTTCCAAGCAACAATGTTGTACAATAATGTGTGTTTTGAATGAGAATGGCGTATCCGTTTGATGGTTGAATTTTTTTAATTCTGTTTCGACTTCTTGAAAACGAGTTTGATAATCATCATCTTCAGAATCGACACAAATAAAAAAATGATCAATACCACCATGAGTATTTAATTCTGTTAGGTACACCTCAAGTGGTGAAGGCTCATCGGTAAAAATCTTTGGATAACCCCCACTCGGAAAAATACCATAGCAATTTGTTGTGATATCCTGAATGTCATTGACAAAAGTCAGTTGAGGAAAAGTATGTTCAACCCACTTTTTATAGATTTTAGGCTCAGTTCTTTCCCCCTCTACCAAAAAAACGAAATTCATAAAATGCCATCCTCATATTCTGGTAAATGAGCTAACTGAATAAATTTGTTAAGCCTTGATGCCTTTTGCAATTGAGGGATATCGGTGGCATTGATAACGCTGACTTGTCCCCCTTGTCTTCTGATTATTTTCCAGGTTTTCGTCGGCATTTTGCTGATAATATAGGGATGATGACTGGTCAAAATAAATTGCATCAGTGGGGCTTTGCTCATCACAAAATCGGTCAAATCAGGCATACAGTTAATCCCTAAACTGTTTTCAAATTCATCAATGATTATCACACTTTCTCGCGGTGCCAAAGAAATTTCTGTCATAAGGACTAAAGTCCGAAAGAGTCCTGACGACATGTCTAGTTGAGATATCCATTCATGAGATGTTTTTTCTTTGATATTGAAATAAAAATCATATCCTTCCGCTTTTTTTGTGACAGTAACTTTGATATCTTCAATCGAAGGAAAAATGTCGATAATATCCTGTTTGACTGAATTAAACTCGTTTTTATAGAGTGCCTGAAACTGATAGGCTTTTATAACCGTAGGTTGTTGTACTGAATTTTCTTTAAATTGTTCAAAAGACGTTCGAGTTTCATCAACAATCAAGTCTTCTGGATTAACTAGCGCGTTAAGAGATTTTCGCTGCAAAGTGTCACTAAAGAGCATTTTTTTAAATGCATCAGCAATCGGAGCAATACTGGGTTCTTCTGAAAGTAAAGTAATGGCACTTTCCGTTTTTTTGAGTTTTGGCATTGCTTTGCCATTAAATAAAAATGAATTATCAGAACGATCGACGATCATCACCGTTTGATTGTCGTGCTTCATAACAATTTTTTCATAAACAATGGATGATTGATTAGGATTTTTAGAAAAATTTTGTTTTGGCAAAGCACTTTTTAAGGCCCACTCATATTCATGGTTGGCATGTTCAAAACTCATTTGCCAGGCCATCCCATTAAATTTATGCTCACCCTCTGTAGCAACATGACAAACCTCTTCCAACATTTTAAGGATTTTGGTTTTACCGACACCAGAGATACCCACCAATAAATTGAAGTTATCAAAATGGGTTTCTTCAATATGCCAATTTCTATTGTTATCGTCTAATTTAAAACTTTTTATCTTCATTTATTAATCATTTTTATCTTCATTTATTAATCAGCGTAAATCAGGCCATAATCAGTGCAATCAGCGTTCTATAGACGTTCAGAAAATAACTTTTGAAAACCTGTCAGGTTTGGTCTGTGAAATTATTTAATCTGAAAAACCATATCACGTTTTTAATTTTCACTACATGCTCTCATTAAAATGCTGTTAGCTATGGCGTTGTGGATTGAGCCATAAAATGATCCAACTCAGCCAATAAATTTTGCTTCTCAATTGGATTCAGAAAACTCGCTTGGAATGCATTTTTAGCCAATTGATAAATATCGTTATGATTCAAATTGAAGGCTTGTTGTATCGCGAGGAAATTTTCGGTCATATAGCCCCCAAAATAAGCGGGATCATCTGAATTGACTGTAACACATAGGCCTAAATCTAAGAGTTGCTTGATGTTGTGATCGGTCATCGTGTTGAAAACACGCAGTTTGATATTCGACAATGGGCAAACGGTTAAAGGGATTTGATCAGTCTTTAGCTTTTCTACCAGTTGTGCCTCTTCAATACACCGTACACCATGATCAATGCGTGACACTTTCAGGCCTTGCAAGGCCTGCCAAATATAATCGGGCGGGCCTTCTTCACCGGCATGAGCAACGGTTAAAAAACCGGCCTCCCGCGCTTTATCAAATACCGCTGTGAACTTATCAGGCGGATGCCCCTGTTCAGATGAATCCAGTCCCACTCCTATAATCCACTCTTTGAAAGGCAATGCCTGCTCCAACGTTTCCATCGCCGCTTCAGCACTGAGATGCCGCAAAAAACACATAATGAGTTTTGAAGACAAGTTGAATTGTTGCTGCGCGTCTTGCAATGCCCGATGTATTCCCTGAATAACCGTTTCAAAGGCAATTCCCCGATCCGTATGCGCCTGTGGATCAAAAAAGATTTCCGTATGGCGGACATTTTGAGTGTGAGCCTTTTCTAAATAAGCCCAAGTCATGTCGTAAAAATCTTGTTCGTGAAGTAGTACGCCCATGCCTTCGTAATAAATATCCAAAAAGGATTGAAGATCGGAAAACTGATAGGCTTGGCGAACGGCCTCTACCGAAGCAAAGCGAAGCGTTACGCCATTACGTTGGGCAATCTCAAACATGAGTTCAGGTTCTAGGGAACCTTCAATATGAATGTGCAATTCGGTTTTGGGTAAGTTTTGAATAAATGTTTCCATAATGGGCATCCTCTTAACGAAATGGGCAAGCACAGGCATTGCCCCTATATAGCCTCAATAGATAAAATTAATACAAAACCCCGTGACGTAGGGGCAATTTTTTGTGGTTGCCCCCTATCCTTAGACTCAATTCAATACTTCAGTACACAACGTGGAGACTCGCTCGGTATAAGGCTTAGCTGTAAAAAGTGAACTGAGTATTGAATAGAAAACGCACTTTGAATCCTATAAATGCTATGTCATTAGGGACAAGGATTAGGATGTTGTTGATGGATGGCTTCGATGGCTTCGAGTATTTCCCCATCAAGTTCCAAATCAATGCTGGCAATATCCGCTTTGAGTTGTTCCATCGTAGTCGCACCAATAATATTACTCGTCAGAAAGGGGCGACTGTTGACATAAGCTAAAGCCATTTGGGCCGGATCAAGTGCGTGTTTTTGAGCCAACTGCACATAAGCTTCTGTTGCCTGAATAGCGTATTCATCTTTGATATAACGATCAAAACGTGTAAATAAAGTCAACCTCGCACCGGCGGGACGCGCACCATTAAGATATTTACCGGATAAAACACCAAACGCTAAAGGCGAATACGCTAACAACCCCACTTTTTCACGGTGGGAAATTTCTGCTAAGCCTATTTCATAAATGCGGTTTAACAGGCTGTAAGGATTTTGGATACTGACGATTCTTGGAAAAGGGCGGCCATGTTCAGCCGTTCTGAGATAACTCATCACACCCCAGGGCGTTTCATTAGACACACCCACATAACGCACCTTGCCTTCCTTAACTAATTCACCTAAATAAAATAATGTTTCTTCCAGCGGTGTTTTGTGTTCATCTTTGTGATAGGTATATCCCAATTCCCCAAAGAAATTAGTCGTCCGTTCAGGCCAATGAACTTGGTAAAGATCAATGTAGTCGGTTTGTAAACGTCGCAAGCTACCTTCTATGGCTTGGCGAATGTTGTCACGATCCAAACAGGGCCCCCCTCGAACATGCTGCGCGATCTCACCGGGGCCCGCCACTTTAGTGGCCAAAATAATTTTATCTCGAACCTGACGTTTCTTTAACCATGTACCAATATAAGTCTCTGTTAAACCATAAGTTTCAGGACGTGGTGGCACAGCGTACATTTCAGCAGTATCAATAAAATTAATACCTTGATCTAAAGCATAATCTAGCTGCTCATGGGCCTCTGCCTCAGTATTTTGTTCGCCCCAAGTCATTGTACCTAGACACAGACGACTTACTTTAAGATCGGTATTGCCTAATAAACTGTATTTCATCATTTATCCTTTTCGAGTGGGTTGTTCAAAAAACTCAAGTTTGCAAAAGCAGATAAGTGAAAAGTGATTTAAACCAACGCGCATGCGATCATCGTTAGACATTAGTAGAGACGCACTGCCGTGCGTCTCTAGTGCCGTGCGTTTCTAATTGAAATAAAAACTACCGTGCGTCTCTACTTTATCATCTCGTATTAACCATTAACCATTAACCATTAACCATTATTGCAAGAGCCTCTACTGAACGCATGAATGACTGAAAAAGCAAAAAACGCTTTCTTATTATTTTCTAATCACATATAATTGCCCGTTTTCTCTCAACCTATCCACAGAAAATGAAGCGGTATTATAACAAAATAAAGCAAACCGCTATGTTGTCAAACCTTGGCGGTTGAGGATACTTAAAATCTTGATTTGAAAAACGATACTTTCTATTAAGATCGAAAAAGGAGTTTATTCGTTTCCGAAGTTCAAAACTTCAATTAAAAAAAACACTGACTACGGGCAAATTATTCTGATAATTTAATTTAAATCAATCAAAACTAATAATTTAATTCATTTCCCGGGTACCAATACTTAACCTTTCGCTTATTTCCTGAACAAACTCAAAATCTTTTCAAAGTTTTAGTTTTCGATCTACTGACATTACTTCACAGAGCAAAATAACATGGTTGCCATTCGTTTAAGTCGTGGCGGCGTGAAAAAGCGCCCCTTTTATCATATTGTTGTTACCGATTCACGCAATCGCCGTGATGGCCGGTTTATTGAGCGTTTAGGTTTCTTTAACCCTCTTGCCAATGGCAATAAGGAATCTTTGCGCCTTGATATCGCACGCGCCGAATATTGGGTAGGTGTTGGCGCACAACCAACGAAAAGAGTGGCAAAGTTAATAAAAGAATATGCTAAACCAACTTCTTTAGAAAGTACAGCCACACAAACCACGCCCGTTGAAACCACGCCACAAAGCGCCTCAACAGAGGCCCCGCCAACAGTAGAAACGAGTACAGCCGAGGCTGCACCAGCTACAGAAAATGCCTCAAGCGAGGCTACTCCGGAAGAAAATACACCAACCGAAACAACAAAAACAGCCTCATAATGTCAATGCTAAGTTAATGGTTTTTCATTCAGCGATTTATCGCCTATTCCTCTACCAACATAGCATTGGGTTGTAGAGTAGCTAGAAGGAAGTGTAGGCCTACATAAAACTGATAACTAATATGACACGAGTGATGCTCGGACGTATCAGCGGCTTATATGGTGTACGCGGCTGGCTCAAGGTGTTTTCTTACACCCGTCCTATCACCAATATTCTCAACTATTCACCGTGGGAACTCTATCAACAAGGCCAGTGGCAAACACTGGCCGTGTCTGAAGGACAGGTACACGGCAAAGGCATTATTGTCCGTTTGGAAACGATTCAAGATCGCGATCAAGCTGCCCAATTACAGGATGCCGAGATTGCCGTTTCTCGTTCCCAACTGCCCAGCACACCAGAGGGTGAATATTATTGGGCAGATTTAATCGGTTTAACCGTAGTCAATCGCGAGGCTATCACTTTAGGTCAAGTGGCACATTTGTTGGGGACGGGAGCCAATGATGTTTTAGTACTCAAAGGTGAACGTGAGCGTTTAATCCCTTTTGTACTTGATCAGGTGATACTGGACGTTGATTTAGTACAGGGCATAATACAAGTTGATTGGGATCAGGATTTTGAATGAAAATTCAAAATTCAAAATGATTGTGCTGAATCAAAGCTTGTTGATTGTTCATTCTTCATTGTTCATTGTTCATTGTAAATGCACATTGGCCTTATCACCCTATTTCCCGAAATGCTCGACACACTGCGTTGTGGTGGCATCACCGCCCGAGCCTTAGAAAAGGGATTATTAAAACTATCTACTTGGAATCCAAGAGATTTTACTCAGGATAAACATCGTTGCGTCGATGATCGGCCTTATGGCGGCGGCCCTGGGATGGTGATGCAAGTGCAACCGTTACGGGCAGCAATTCAGGCCGGTGTTGCTACGCTAGGCCCAGGGACGCGGGTCATTTATCTATCGCCACAAGGCCGCCGATTAGATCAAGCCGGCGTGCAGATTTTGTTGAATTATCAACGTTTGCTGCTAGTTGCCGGCCGCTATGAAGGTATTGATGAACGGGTGATTGAGCGAGATATCGACGAAGAATGGTCAATAGGCGATTACGTCCTCAGTGGAGGCGAATTGGCGGCAATGGTCATGATTGATGCCTTAACACGCTTGTTACCCGGTGCTTTAGGGCATGAAGCCTCTGCGACAGAAGACTCCTTTTATGCTGGCTTACTCGATCATCCCCATTACACCCGACCTGAAGAAATTGATGGCCAAATCGTCCCAGCCGTCTTATTGTCTGGCCACCATGCGGAAATTGTCCGCTGGCGACAGAAACAAGCGTTAGGATGTACTTGGGCTCGTCATCCAGAATTATTAGAAAAACTCAGTTTAACCCCTGAGCAAGAAACACTTTTAAACGAATTTATTGTTGAACAAACTAAGGGAGGTCTATAAATAGTGAACATCATCGATCAGTTAGAACAAGAACAGATGACCAAAGAAATACCCGATTTCCGAGCAGGTGATACGCTCATTGTCGAAATCAAAGTTCAAGAAGGTGAACGTAAACGCTTACAAGCCTTTGAAGGTTTAGTCATTGCTAAACGCAATCGAGGCTTGAATTCTGCCTTTACCGTTCGCAAAATATCTCATGGTGAAGGTGTAGAACGGGTATTTCAAACTTATAGCCCGTTGATTGAGTCCATTACCGTGAAACGGCGCGGTGATGTACGACGTGCTAAACTCTATTATATGCGTAACCTACGTGGTAAAGCGGCGCGTATCAAGGAAAAAATGGTTATCAAAAAACCCAAAACCACAGGATAAATCGTTATGCCGTCCTTCGATATCGTCTCAGAAGTTAATTTGCACGAATTATCTAATGCCGTCGATCAGACAAATAGAGAACTGTCTACACGATTTGATTTTAAAGGTTCAAAGGCGCAGGTTGAATATAGTTCAGAGACTTTAATTTTAACCTTACATGCCGAAACAGAATTTCAAATCAATCAAATAACAACTATTTTGTATCAAAAACTCGCAAAACGTAGTGTTGATATTGACTCGTTAGCAGCAGGAGAACCCGAAATCCAAAATCGTCGTGCGCGTTTGCCAATGACAATTAAGCAAGGTATAGATAAAGACATTGCTAAAAAACTGGTTAAAACCATAAAAGAGAGCAAACTCAAAGTACAAGCTGCGATTCAAGGAGAAGAGGTTCGTGTAACGGGCAAAAAACGCGATGATTTGCAGCACATTATAACCCTGTTACGTGAGAAGGATTTCGGTTTGCCATTACAATTCAGCAATTTTCGAGATTAACTTAACTGATTCACTCATTACAATTAAGGAGCAACTATGCGTATTTCTATGATATTGGCTTTATTAGCCCTAAGTTCGTCAGTCTTCGCTTCTGACAACCCTTTTTCTAATTCGGATTCTCAACAAATACCCTCTGCCGTTACAGACACGGCAAAGAAAATATTTGGAGAAGAAGCCAGTAAAAAGGTAGCACCTACCCCCCTTACTGGGTTATACGAAGTCATCGTGGGTAATGGTGATGTGTTGTATATTACCAAAGATGGCGGCCATATTATTGCGGGTAACGTTTTTGAAGCAGGTACGGGCAAAAATCTGACCAAAGAAAGACAGAATGAACTGCGTCAAGATGCGAACCCACGGCGTGAAAAAGCCATGAATGCTGTGGACGAAACAGAGATGGTTGTTTTTGCCCCAGAAGGCGAAACGAAGTATACGGTTAATGTGTTTACCGATGTGGATTGCGGGTACTGTGCTAAATTCCATGAGGAAAGAAAAGCCCTCAATGAGGGGGGGGTCAAAGTGCGTTATTTAGCCTTTCCGCGTGCAGGGGTTAAATCAGCAACTTATAAAACGATGGTGTCGGTGTGGTGTGCGGCAGATCGGCAGCAAGCCATGACCGATGCTAAGGCGAGAATCAAGGTTAAATCGGCAAAATGTAAAAATCCCGTCAAAGATCAACTTGAGTTGGGCCAAAGCATAGGTATTACGGGTACACCAGCGATGGTTTTATCGGATGGTGAGTTAGTGCCCGGTTATATGCCAGCTAAAAATCTGATTTCTCTCCTTGAGAAAAAATTTGGTAAGAAGTAAATTTGGTAAGAAGTAATAATACCTTATCAAAATTATCCCAAATACAGACAAAATTCCCCCTAACGTTTCCATAACGTTAGGGTGTTGACTGAGCGCTTTTTTTGATATGTATTTTTCATGCTGGTTTGGTGTTTGTCAAATCACCCATACCTCGAAGAACCAAAAATACATTTTCAAAAGGGGGCTTAAACAATCCCGTGTTCCCTGATCTTGTCTTCGGTATGGGTTGAATGTGAATAGGCTTTCAGGTAAACGTTTTTGCGTGCAAAATTACCTGAAGGCGGCAGCGATAAATCGTGCCATGCAATTCACGCAGTCTAAGTTGCCCAAGTTGCCCAAAAGCGCCGTAAAAATTAATATTGATATAACATAACTCCTGCTCTCCTGCTTTCCTGAACTCCTGCAACATCTAAGCACTCAAAAATATTAACTCCAAAAGTCATTGTTCATGCCCGTTTTAGTTTTTACAGATATTAAAAGCTGCAACCTGGAGAAAAATCTAACCCAAAAATGAGCCAACCCTGAAGGGATTGAAAGTTATCGTTATCAACACAAAACAAGCATGACAAATACCGCTCAAAAAAAGATTAAAATCAACACCCTACCCTAAAGGCTACTTACCCACGCACTGGGGGAGGCGTTCTCCTTCTTGAGCTTTTAGCCTGGGGATATCGCCTCAGGCGATATTTTAGACTAACCATCAAAAACTTGCTCATCAAGTATTATGCAATATGAAAAGCAAGCTTATGGTGCGTTTTACGCACCTCTTTTAACAAAGTAATAAGGAGGGGGTATCTAGGATGTTGAGTTCGTGGATTGATCTGATGTGAAACGTTAAGCAGATTATCTCATGATACTTAACTTCCTCCAAGTGTGCTTGTAGGGTGGGCAAGCGGGTGCCACGATTTAAGTGATTTCCTCATACCCCATCACCCGCTTGCCCACCATTCACTTCACTCTATTAATTATGAGTTGGGGAACATTTTTTTGCTGATTGACATATAAGAGGAACGCAAAAAATGTTTGGTTTAAGAGTCGTATCGAAGCGGCATAACTTCAAGGTACTATTTGAGCCCATTTTTTCGGACTTAAAATTCTATAGCTGGATTTTTTATGAGGATTCCTTTTTTCTGCCTATCTTGATGGCAGAAAAGAGTGAGTATGATTATGAAACAGAAAAATACATGAGTGGGCCGGGTGTCGATTTTCAAAATGACATGATCGCGCTTTCTGAAGATGAATGGTATTTTTCCAAAACAGAACTTTTTTCAAAATATGTAGAAGGTGTTAAAGAAGATTGGAATGGCCTTTTTGGCTTTCAAAAAATGCTCATCCAACCGCACGAATGGGCAAAAAAATATTCTACAGTCAAGGATATAAGCGAATTTGTCAACAATACTGTCGATATCTGCTTTTTGAATGTAGATGCGGCATATTGGGAAATCCATTGTAGAAACAAACGATGGATAGCACTGCTCAAAGAGCATTTACGATCATTGCCAAAGGTTGAATACGAGGCTTGCGAGATTAGGAAAAGTCATGGATTGTGAAATCTGCCCGAACAACCCCGTTCGCTAGAAGTTCAATGAATGTATGCTTCGTCACTCATCAGAACCTACCATTTTGGTAGAAGGCCCTGATGATATGATGGTTTACCGGTGGTTAAAGCAACTTATGGAACCACTTAAAGCGAGTCCTATAAATTGTGGTGGAAGACTTACTTTCTGTATATGAACAAAAAAATGAATTTTCTCACCTGAAAACCGTCTTTTTAGCAGATAAAGACTTCTATGTATTTTTAGGAATTCCAGATAACTATTCTACGCGCCTTATCAAGGCTGTCGTGAGCGTAGGATGGGTAGAGCATCAGCGATAAACCCATCATAACTCCCAACAACCCCAAAGCATAATTGCTTTCCCCATCTTCCCCCTTTTCCGGAAAAACGTTTTTATAGCCCAAAATTTTGCCTGAAAACCCATTCGGTTTAACCCCTCCTTTGATTGGTTCTCTATAGTGATTTGACAAACACTTTTTCAGGTGCCTGAAAACCAGCCTGAAAAGGCAAAAAAATGTGCTCAGTCAACACCCTACCTTTAGACATCACAATCGCTCAATAATATCAATGTGTTGATAACTGATAACTGATAACTGATAACTGATAAACTAAGCCCAGCGCATTCCGCCGCGTCGAACGGTGTCCATACCTTCGCTGTCAAAGGCATCTGTGCTGCCATCACTGCGTAGCCCGTAGACTTCAATATTGTGATCGGCTATGGCTTGGATGTGTTCTAGTTCTTCCTTTGCACGTAAGTCTTCAGTAAATAAATGTTTGAAGCGTTGTTGCTTTTTTAGGTATTCTGTGACGGGGCGTATGTGACGCAAGGGCATTGCGCCTGCTAGGCCGCCTCTTTCTAATTCTATGATTGGAAAAAGTCCGCTTTGGACGGCTAGTCGGGCGACTTCAATGCTTTTATCGCCTTCATGTCCCCAGCCGAGTGGACACGGGCAATGAATTTGTAAGAAAGTGGAACCGTCAATGGCCATAGCACGGCGTACTTTTTTACGAATATCTGAGGGATACGCTACGGAGGTGGTGGCGGCATAAGGGATGTGATGGGCGGCCACTATGGAGACGATGTCTTTTTTCAAATGGCGTTTACCCATGCGTTCTTTTCCGGGTGGGGAGGTGGTGGTCATCGCGGCATGGGGGGTGGAGCTTGAACGTTGGATACCGGTATTCATATAGGCTTCGTTGTCGAAACAGACGTATAAGACATTATGGCCTCGTTCTAACATGCCGGATAAGGCTTGAAAACCAATATCAAAAGTGCCGCCGTCGCCTCCAAAAGCGAGTACTTTGCTTGATTTGCCTTGTGCTTTTAAGGCGGCTTCCATGCCTGAGGCAACGGCTCCTGCGTTTTCAAATAGGGAGTGTACCCAGGGTATTCGCCATGCCGATTCCGGCCAGGGTGTGGTAAAGATTTCTAAACAACCGGTGGCGTTGGCGACCATGACATCTGGGCCGGCTGATTCTGTGACTAATCGGGCAGCTAAGGCTTCTGCACAGCCTAAGCAGGCGCGATGTCCAGATTCGAGTCCGCGGAAGCGAGGTTGTTTTTTACGGAGATTTGATACAGGAATTGCTGTTTCTGTCATCATTTGATTTGTTTTGAAGTTTGAGGTTTGCTGATTGACTGGAGTGCCAACTTTAGTTTGCATTTAAATATTGTAAACTAAAGTTGGAACGTAGACTAACACGATTGAAAATCGGTTATCTATCTTCTACGGGTAATTTTTCCAAATCGACATCAATGATTTTAAAGCGCCCGTCGTTAGGTTCTGTCAAGACTTCGAGTAATTTTGGCAGAATTTCTAGCGGTATATCACGCCCACCTAGTCCCGCTGCAAAATTATGGACGCGAGGTGGTGTTGGTAATTCGGATAAGGCGGCTAATACCTCTAAACCGATAATACCACCACTGCCTGGTGATAAGGCGCGTTCTAAAACAATGACGTTGTCTAAACCTTTACAAGCGGCTTTCAAGGTTTCTGTGGGAAAGGGCCTAAATGAGCGCAATTTGATCAGTTTGACAGGTTCTCCTGGTGGCAGTTCTGTTAAGGCTGCTTGCAATGTCCCTAATACTGAACCAATTGCTAGAATGGCTGTTTTAGCTTGCTCTGGCCCTTCTACTGATAATAAACCGCCGGTTTTGCGACCAGTCATCGCGAACCAATCTTGATCCGCTGAGACAATTTCTGCCTGAGCATTCAGTATGGCTTGATGATGAGAATGTCGCGCTTCGGTATAAAAGTCTGGCCCGACTAGGGTACCCAGGCTTATCGGGTTGCGGGGTTCTAAGGTGCGTGAAAATTGGTATGGCGGTAAATAGGCATCTACCTGTTTTTGGGTGGGTATATCAATGCCTTCCAGTGTATGTGTCAGGGTAAAACCATCCATGCACACCATGACGGGTAATTCGGTACGCTCGGCAATGCGATAAGCTTGAATTGTGGTATCGACTGCTTCCTGATTATCAGCACAGTAGAGTTGAATCCAACCCGCATCGCGTACTGCCATTGAGTCTTGTTGATCATTCCAAATCGACAGGGGACTGGATACGGCACGATTCGCACAAGTCATAACGATGGGTACGCGCATTCCGGCGATGTTGAATAAGACTTCTGCCATGAGCAGAATGCCTTGCGAGGCGGTGGCGGTATAAGTACGCGATCCAGCTAGGGCTGCTCCCAAGACGACTGAGGCTGCTGAAAATTCACTTTCGACACTGATAAACTCACAGCGCAATTTGCCATCTGCAACCAGTTTGGAAATATTTTCGACAATATGGGTTTGCGGTGTAATGGGATAAGCCGCGATAACTTGGGGGCGGCATAAGGCGACAGCTTGTGCGACAGCTTGTGAACCTTCAAGCGCTTGCAGCATTTGATTTTTCCTCCTTTTCTTTCCATAAACCGGCTGGTACTTGTTTCGCGCCTTCTTGAATGAGCTGTAAATTTTTTTCCAAAATATCGCCCTTAAAACGCTTTTGAAGTACGGCTGCCAGAGAGTCTTGTGATAGCATCTCAGTCAAGGTAAAAAAAGCGGCGAGTAAGGCGGTATTGGGCACGGGCCGACCTAAAAATTTTTTGGCGAGTGCTGTTGCTTGTAGCGCAATAACCTCTTTACCCAATTGTTTACTGAGTTCGGCTGATTCAAAGCTAGAATTGACTAAAATTTTGCCACCGGGCTTTAGTCCATCTGTGACACCTGGCACATGTAATAAGGCTTGATCTTGAATAATCAAAAAAGCGGGGTGACGTACTTGATTGCGCCGCTGAATGGGACTATCCGCGATACGGACGAAGGCCATAACGGGTGCGCCACGCCGCTCTGCACCAAAATTGGGGAAAGCTTGACCGTAACGTTGTTCTTCAAAGGCGGCCATTGCGAATAAATAAGCGGCGACGACATTACCTTGACCACCGCGTCCGTGTATGCGTATTTCTGTCATAATGATCCTTTACGCTTTTTGAGGTTAAAAAATTTAAATCTAAATGTTTGGGAATTGTTAATTGGTATTTTCCTATTGCTTTATGGAAAACTGAGGTATACGAATGAAAAAGGGATATCATAAAGATTTGCTAAATCAATGATTTCACAATAATTCTTTTATTTTTAATACCGGCATGGCGCTATGGTAACTAGCCCAAAACGGTTAGCTTAGGGCGCATTTCTGTTTTTCCGCTATTTGCAACTATAATGGATTGTATCTAACTACAGTACAAAAAATGGATAACATGTCAATCATTGTTTTTATTGACTACGTTAGAAATAAGCTTTATGATTTTTATAAATCAATCACTTACCCCTTTTTTTGCTGTACAGAGGGATTGTAGCTGAAAAAATAATTTAAAACCTAATCAACAATGATTATATTATAACTACAAGGATTGTTTATAATAAAGGATTAGATTGTGCCCAATGCACCTATCAGTTTGGCCCAACACTTTTTTTTTCAACACACACAGAGTACCACGGAGTATCACAGAGAATAAGTCTCTCATTTTTAATGATATTATGATATAAAATACAGTGTAAATGTGTGTGTTTTTAAAGCCGTGTTGCAAACTGATAGGTGGTAAGGATTGTGCCAAACTTCATTGCTATATCACTACAAGGATTGTTTAATACGATGCGGATTAGATTGTATCAAGCTTCATGTCATTGAATCTCATCAAAAAATGAATGATATTGAGACTGATGAGTTCATCAAATGCCAAGTATTTATCCTTTATTATAAATAATCCTTGTCGTTATATTCTTATTAAATACAATCTTTGTCATTTGATTATTGATATACAATCTCTTTCCATTCTGTCATTGACATAATAGCGTTCATAGAGTACCACTTACAATACCACAAAGTATAAGTCTAATATTGATAGGCCATTCAATTTCTATTAGACTTTTTTTAGTTAAGTCATTGATTTTTAATATTGTCTTTCAATGAGTGAGCTGATTTAGGGAGAAATCTATTTGATAACAATCAAATGTCGTGTGGAACCATCTGTTTTAGGCTCTCGAATTTGAAAACGGATATATAATGAATATTGTGGTTATTAACATCACAAATCCTGATAAGTAGAGAAGGCTTATGAATTTAACCCAAATTGCAAACGATAACAAAATCCTTGAAATCAAGGTGGGTTCCCATTTGTATGGAACAAATACGCCTACATCAGATATTGATTACTCTGGGATATTTTTACCGAATAAAGCGTTAGTCTTTGGTTTTCAAGGGGTTGAAGAAGTCAATTTGTCTATTATGGACAAAGATGAGGCGGGCAAGAATACTCAAAATGCGATTGATCGTAAATTGTATGAGTTGAGGAAGTTTGTCAAATTAGCGATGGAAAATAACCCTAATATTATTGAGCAATTGTTTGTAAATGAACCTAATATTGTTTATATCAACGATGCGGGGCGAGCATTGTTAGCACAAAAGCATCGGTTTCCACATCAAGGTTTGGTTAAAAAGTTTAAAGGGTACGCTTTTTCTCAAAAGCATAAAATGGTGATTCGTACTGATAAGTTTCATGAGTTGGATAATGCGTTTAACTATTTGAAAGCGTATCCCGATCAGAAAACGCTTTTAGTTGAATTCAAGGAAAAATATTTGCCCTTTATGACATTCAATCAAGATTATTGTGTTATTGGCGATTTGAATTTACAAAAAGGTATTTTTGTTAAAAAAGCGGTTAGCATGATTGAAGAACGACTTAGCAAGGTGGGTAATCGAAAAACGCTGATTACTAAATATGGTTTTGATACTAAATTTGCGTCTAATCTGATTCGCCTCTTATTGGAAGGCAAAGAGTTAGTCAGCACGGGTGATATTGTATTTCCATTGGCTTATAAACAAACGATATTGGATATCAAACAAGGCCTTTGGACGATTAAGGAAGTCCTTGATTATGCAGAGCAATTGGAAGCTGAAACAGACGTGGCAGTTGAAAAATCGGAGCTGCCGAGTAAGGCAAGGTTTGATGAAATCGAACAATTCACGATCCAATTGTTGGAAAATCATTTAATGGGGGGGTAGTGCTGCAATGTGGGTGATGAACAAAAATTATAGAAGATAGAACGTTGATTCTAACTGATGCTCATAATTAACACTGATTGATTCTGATAATCTGTGGATATCAGTTTAATCAGTCAAATCAGTGTTCTATCTAAAACTTTTAAACGGCCATCACCTAAATTGCACCACTATCTTCTAATGGGGAAGTCGTTATAGGCATTCGCCTGATTATCACAATTTTAAATTTCGCTTTGTTTGAAAAATAAACATTATAATTTGTATGCTTTTTATTAAATCGAAAATGAAAAGTCAACTCATCTAGCAATGTGGATGAGATATGATGTGACTACGAGATAACGCTGATTTGACTGATTATCGTTAAGGAGTGGTACACTTTTTAACAAACTGATAGCTGGTAAGAAGTGGGTATATTATTGCTTTTAAGAGGAATCATGTCATGATCAACCAAGACAGCGTTCAGGAAATTTCTAAACTGAATATCCCTCTTGAACGTGATCTTTTTTTACGCAATTTAGTGCGAGAATTGTCTGGTGTTTTAGAAGACGTTGTGGGGCTTGAGCAAGCACAAGGCTTTATCAGTATTGTTGGACAACAGATTGGCGAATCCATTAATAAAGAATACCAAAAGGCATTGAAAGTATCACACCTAAATCGTGAACAGCTTATTCAGGTGTTAGTGGATCTGAAAAAACGGATTCAAGGTGATTTTTATATCATTTCCCAAGATGATGATAAAATTGTTCTTGGAAACAGAAGTTGCCCTTTTGCTGAGAAAGTTAAAGATAGAACCTCTTTGTGTATGATGACTTCCAATGTATTTGGTATTATTACAGCGGAAAATTTAGGTTATGCTAAGGTTGTACTGGGAGAAACAATTGCTAAAGGGGATAACTGTTGTCGTGTCACGGTTTACTTGACTCCTGATGACGAATCAGATCGTGAAGAAGGCCATGAGTATTTCCACTCCTAAAATCAGCTATTGCTGCGCTGATCATTAAACGTTTTTTCTCATTATAAGGGATTTGGGGGGGAACCTTGGTAATCGGTAATGAATCATGGCTAATGAGTAACGGGTCAATTTATAGGGCATTGATTATTAAATAACGGATTGTTTTTTAATGGAAATGACGGATATTGAGAGTAAAGTTTGGTTCTGCCTAAAAGGTTTAGTACGACGTTTAAGTGCCATGAACAATAATGTCAAAGGCTCATGTTCCTGTTTTTGCAAAATACCGGTTGATTTAAGGTAACTCCAAAAAATTAAAATACCCACACTTTTAATCAATTTTCTTTCATTCTCTGCGGCTCTGCGGCTCTGCGTGAGCAGACCGTTTGTGACATAAGATGCAAAATTTACGCCTAAAACCAACGCAAAATGAATGCCAAAAAACGCCTTACCCTTGTGCGCACTACCCCCCCTTGACAAAAAAGAGCTTATTTATCAAACACTTAATTTTCTAAAAATGGACAAGGGGTTCACAAAGCAGAAAGTTTTTGAAATAATACGCCCCGCTGAATCAGGCAATAGAATGACGAGGGCAGACACGCAGAGGGTGGGGGGCAGACACGCAGAGGGGGGGCAGACACGCAGGGGGTTCGCCCTTCCTGCTAATGTGCGTTGTCAGTATCTGGAGTAGATTTTGATAACTGATAACTGATAACTGATAACTGACTTTACGTTAGTTTAAAGACTTTGGGAATGGGTAGGGCTTGGAAGAATTGTAAGACACTTTCGTACCATTTTATAGTACGGACGGGCGTG
>JAYQWI020000475.1:0-5900 GCA_035871815.2 Candidatus Parabeggiatoa communis | reverse complement strand
AACTGATAACTGATAACTGATAACTGATAACTGATATGCTTGCTGCCGTTAATATTTCGCAAGTGCATAAGCACTATGGCAATCTACAGGCCCTTGCAGGAGTGGATTTTGACATTCCCAAGGGCTGTTTTTTTGGGTTATTGGGGCCTAATGGGGCCGGAAAATCCACTTTAATCAATATCATGGCCGGATTAATTCGCTCTTCCCAGGGCACAGTGCGTATTATGGGGAATGATGTGCTACATCAATGGCGGCCAGCACGACATGCTTTAGGCGTGGTTCCCCAAGAACTGGTTATTGATCCCTTTTTCACCGTCACTGAAATATTGCGATTACAATCAGGCTATTTTGGATTGGGACGAGAAAATCAACCGTGGATTGATGAATTATTGCACATCTTAAACCTCAGTGATAAAGCGAATACTAATTCGCAAGAATTGTCGGGTGGTATGAGACGACGGGTATTGATTGCCCAAGCTTTAGTCCATAAACCCCCAGTAGTCGTTTTGGATGAACCCACAGCAGGGGTTGATGTCGAATTACGCAAAGCCTTATGGGCATTTACCCAACAGCTCCATCAAAATGGGCATACCATTGTTTTAACCACCCACTATCTCGAAGAAGCGGAAAACCTATGTGAGCAAATCGCTATTTTAAATCACGGGCAATTAGTAGCCCTTGACAGTAAAACAGCCTTATTAGCGCGTTATCCCTATCGTTTATTACGCTTAACGCTGAGCGATCACAAAACCGTTTTACCAAGCGTTTTGCAAGATAAAGTACAATCCTTTGTCGATGATGAACTTGTTTTGCGCTTACATCGTGACACTGATCAAATTGCTGCCATCTTGGACACCTTACGTGCAAACAATATTCAATTCACTGATTTACACACCGAAGAACCGGGTTTAGAAGAAGTCTTTATGAGTTTGACGAGTAAATAGAGTAAAATAAATATTTAAAATAATTTTTAAAAGGGCAACCTGATGTAGGGGCAATCCCTTGTGGTTGCCCAAGAATTATGGACAAACTATAGGCGATAAAAAAATATTAATTATATTTATAAAAAAGGGCAACCACAAGGATTGCCCCTACATCAGCTTAGAAAAATGGAGGATATCAACCATTATGGAAGCTTTTATTTCTTATTCCCTTATAAATAAAGAATTTGTACAAACGTTGGCATCAGCCTTAAAAAAAGCAAACAGGGAAGTTTGGGTAGATTGGGAAGATATTCCACAGGGGGCTGAATGGTGGAAGGAAATTGAAGTGGGTATTCAAGAGGCCAATGCCTTTCTCTTTGTGATCACCCCAGATTCGATGACTTCAGAAGTCTGTGCCAGGGAACTCAATCATGCCATCAAACACAACAAACGCTTAATTCCTATATTACATCAGGAAGTCAAAGGCGAAATACCGCCCCAAATAGCGGCCATTAACTGGATTTTTTTTCGTGAAAGTGATGATTTTGATCAGGCTTTTGCCTGCTTACTTAAGACACTTGACACAGATTTAGAACGGACACGCATACATACCCGTATACTTCGGCGTGCTGTCGAATGGGAAAGTCATCAACGTGATAAGAGTTTTTTACTGCGTGGCCAAGATTTAACTAATGCACAACACTGGTTGACTCGATCCATTGAAAAGCCACCTCAACCAACACAATTACAAACGCAATATATTGTTCAAAGTGCCCGGGCACAGTCCAAAAGCCAAAACCGAAAGTTAGCTGCGGCGTTTGCAGCCTTCATCATTGCCGTTGCACTCGGATTAGTTGCCCTTTATGAAGGACATAAGGCAAAACAAGCACGCAATCACGCGACTATCAGCCAGATTCGTGCTTTAACGTCGTTATCAGAGGCGCGTTTAGCCAATCACAATGAATTAGGGGCACTGCTGGCAAGTGTCAAAGCCGCTAAGCAATGGCATACCTTTTCATGGCTGGCGAACGATGAAACCTATCAGAAAGAGATATTAGATTTAAAAAACCAGGTTCATCACACTTTGAAGGAAAGCATTTCCGAAACCCGAGAACGTAACCGTTTAGAATTACATGCTGACAGAGTGCAAACCGTGCGTTTTCGCCCCAATACGGAAAAAGGGGAAAAAAATGTTATCGTCTCAGGTGCTTCAGATGACAAAATCATTATCTGGAATCAGGCTGGCAAGCCAATCGAGACTATAGAACAACATAAGGAGAGTGTGTATGACATCAGTATCAGTCCCAAGGGGGATTTTTTTGCCTCGGCCAGTGCTGACAAAACCGTCAAAGTGTGGAATTTCGAGGGTGAATTATTGGCAACACTTGATCATATCGCCGAAATACATGGTGTCAGCATCAGTCCTGATGGTCAGATGATTGCGATTGGCAGCAATGAACGCTATGTCGGATTGTGGCACAAAAACAACGACAACTGGGAACGGATTGACGACTTTAAATTCAAACATGATTCGGCCGTGCAAGCTGTCCGTTTTAGTCACGATGGTAAAATCTTCGCCTCGGCCAGTTCAGATCGCACTGTGAAATTATGGCAAGTGGCTAACTCGACTGACTTGGTATTAAAAGCCACTTTAATCGGTCATGACGACCGGGTTTATGCTGTGAGTTTTAGCCCAGATAATCAAACCTTAGCGTCAGCAAGTGCTGATAATACGATTCGCTTGTGGAAACTCAATCATATCCCAATGGATGGGGGCAATTGGGGCAAATCGACTGTTATCCAAGCCCATACTAATTGGGTTTTTGATGTGGAATACAATCCTAATGGGAATATGCTCGCCTCTGCCAGTGCCAGTGGCACAGTTAAACTCTGGAGCCGCGATGGCACCTTATTGAAAGTCTTTAATAATCCGTCTGTCAGAATGACCGCCGTGAGTTTCAACAGTAATGGAAAATGGTTGGCATCTGCGGGAGGCGATAACACGATTAGACTGTATGATCTGGAAGCGGGCACGTCAATGAAAATTATTGAAGGTCATCAATCTGGCCTCAAAGATGTGGATGTTAGCTTTTCAACAGCGAAGCTACAAACGATTGCTTCAACCGGTACCGATGGTACCGTTAGACTTTGGGATAGTCAAACTTATCAGTTACTCCGAACGTTAAAGACGACAGTCAGCGCCAGAGATGTTGATTACGTGCCAAACAGTGACTTGTTAGCCGTTGCCACTTATGACAATACGGTTCAATTTTGGCCAGTACACAACTCATCAGATAAACCGATTTACACGATTTCCCAAGAACAAACACAAGGCAAAGTCAGGAGTATTGCCTTTAATTCCAAAAACAGTTTATTCGCCACGACTCAGTCGAACCTGATTCAACTGTGGACTTTGAAAAGAGAAGGGAAAACACGACTACAAGCTAAAAAATTGGGAAAACCCTTAGATGGACATAAAAAATCAGTCAATGCCCTGAGTTTCAGTCCAAATGGGAAGTACTTAGCTTCTGGCAGTGCCGATCACACCGCTATTATCTGGTACTTTGATAAGACTAACACGTTCGTCACACACGCCGTTTTAGAGGGAAAAAAAGGACATGATAGTTGGATAAACAACCTGAGTTTCAGTCCTGACAGTCAGTACCTGGCTACAGCGAGTTCGGATCACACTATCAAACTCTGGGATGTGAAAGAGGGAAAATGGTTAGCAACGACTCCAAAAGCCGAACAACATCAAGATTGGGTTTGGGATGTCAGCTTTGCTTCTCAACTACCCACGCCAGAGCATAATCACTACAGCTTTGTTTCCGGCAGTGCCGATAACACCATAAAACTGTGGCGTTATGTTTCAGAAGGAAACAAAATCGAATTACTCAGGACATTGAAAGGACATGAAGGTTGGGTACGATCCGTGGGTTTTAGCAATGCGGGTCATGAGATTATCTCAGCCAGTGCTGATAAAACCGTCAGGTTTTGGGAATGGCAGCACTTTAAAGAGAAAGCCAAGTCTGATGATCAGAGCAAATTACTGGACAAGGGCTGTCAATTATTGAAAAATTACTTGGAGAATAATAACAAATTGGAAGAGACAGATCGTCAAGTGTGTCGTCAGTAGAGACGCGATGCTCGCGTCTCCTCGAAACGAAACCGCGAAGCCTCGCGTCGAAACAACGCGATGTGTCGATGCGATACCTCGTAGAGACGCGAAGCTCGCGTCTCCTCGTAGCCGAGACGCAAAACAGAGACGCGAAGCATCGCGTCTCTACGAAAGATCCAACAAAGCAGATTTGATGATATGCCTATTGAAACCGTCTTGACAATCGGTTGGCCTATTACAGCAGATGATGAGACGAGTGATGCCACTCATATCCATGCCGAGGCAATACAAACCGATAATTACGCATGATTCTAAAATGAATTTGAATTTATCACATTGAAACATAAGATGAATTTCATTGATATGACTTGAACAATTGGTTTTTGAACCAATTTAATTAAATAGAACACTGATTTGACTGATTAACGCAGATGAGTTTGCTGCAATCAATGAACTTACAATCAATGAGCACTGATAATTTGGAAAATAAACGAGTGTTCTATTGATTTTTCGCTTTCGACTGTTGGAAAACTAACATGAATCATTTAGAAACTTTAACCTTGTCATTTCCTGAGAAACGTCAAAGTATTGGGGTACGTGTACCCCAAGACACTGAAGCTTCGCTTATCGCCACCACGCTGAGTCAGAGCAAAATCAAACTCACTTGCTGGCAGCGTTTCATATCACATTTTTTAACAATCACATCAGAAAAACAGAATGACTTACAGAATGACTTGCTTGCCTCTCCCCATGCTGTGGTTATGTTCAACGGAGGCACTGCTGAACTTGAACCGGAATTGCATAAAAAATTGAATTTGATTTTACAAGATGGGTTAGCACAAGTTGCGGTAGAGGAAAAAATTACTTTGATAACGGGTGGAACTCAAGCGGGTATTTTTGCCCTATTAGGAGACGGTTTAGGAAAATGGGGGAGAACAGCCCCTTGTATTGGTGTTTGTGTTGAAAAGTTGGTTAGCTGGAAACCACCGGGCAAAGAGAAACAAGCTCCGCTAGAACCTCATCATTCCCATTTTGTCTTAGTTGACGGCAAAAAGTGGGGAGATGAATTGAACACCATGTACACGCTAGGACAACATTTATCACAAAACTGTCCAACCCTCAATATTTATGCCGGTGGCGGTAAAATCTGCAAACGCGAAATGCAAACAGCCGTTGATCAAGGCCGAAAAATGATTTTATTAGCAGGCAGTGGCCGGCTAACAGATGAAGTATTAAAGGCCCATCGGGGTGAAGCGGTTGAAGATGAACGTATCAAAACGATTGCCCAACAAGGAGATATTGTCGCATTGAACATGTCTGAAGGCCCAGAAGCCTTACGAAAATTGATTAAACAATTGCTCAATAATCAATGATCTGGATTGGTTCGATTTGTAGAGACGCGATGCTTCGCGTCTCTGCTTCGCGTCTCAAAATGATTTGGATGCTTTGGATTTGTAGCCCACCGGAAAAAAATCCTCAAAGGTAGAGACGCGAAGATGAGACGCGAGGCATCGCGTCTCTACTGGAAATAATCCCTTATCCTAAATACTTTTGACAAACTGATAGGTGGTAAGGGTAACAGGGATTAACCCTACAATTACAATAAGGGTGTGTAGGGGCAATCCGTAGGCTTGGCCCTTATGGCTCAACATGCAATAAATAGGCCCCTACCCCTTTATTCTCATTCTCTTGGAAATTTTAACAATGAAAAACGGGATATTAGCAATCTGCTTACTGACAGTCAGCCTGTCAGCTTGGAGTAATGAATTATATACTCCTCAACCTGTGTTACAAGGTAATAATAAAATTATTGTAGAGCTTCGATTTGATAGTCCTGAATCGGGTGATATGTACCTGGC
>JAYQWI020000474.1:0-11512 GCA_035871815.2 Candidatus Parabeggiatoa communis | reverse complement strand
ACAATCGCGATGATTTACTTTTACATCTTCATCAACTGATTGCCAGTTCAAAGCCGAAGACTGAAGCCAGCTACAATCTAAGTTTGTAAGGAAAATCGAAAAAATATATGGCGTGTTGTCTGAGAAAACACACCTTAGGGTTCCTTACCACCTATCAGTTTGTCAAAAGTACTTTTCACGCAAAAGTTTTTGCGCGCAAAAACTTTTGCGTGAAAAAGGATAAGGGATTGTTTCCATTGTTTCAACGCGATGCTTCGCGTCTCATGCTAGGGCAAGCCTCGAAACGAGTTGTAGAGACGCGATGCATCGCGTCTCTACGAAAAATAGGTGGTAAGGTTTTTTTAGTTTTATAATTCGTGAGGGATTGATACCATGAAAACCATTAATTGTTGTTTTAAAAATCCTATACAAAATGTATTCACTTTCCGTGCAGCAATACCACTGATTTTAGTAGGCTTGTTAGGCCACGCTTGTGTTTTTGCGGAGACTGCTCCAAACTCTCGCCATACAAGAGGTTTGTTTGATTTAGCCCCTTTAGAGGCTGATTTTAATATGTCTCCGCCATCAGGGATGGCACCGCTTCAGGTGACTTTAGATGCCAGTGCATCTTGGGGCGTTGCGATTGCGTCCGACTACAAGTGGTCTATTTCTAATGGGCAAGAGTTGGAAGGTGAGAAGATCGAGGTGATTTTTGAGGAAGGCGGCACTTATACCATAACGCTCACAGTTACCGATTTGGCGGACAACACGGCGACTGTAGAAAAAACCATCACCGTGACAGACGAGGGGACTGCGCTTGTCCATCTGGAAATTCAAGGTTTGAAAAGAAGATATGCGGTTGGAGAGACGCTTGTGCTTGATTTGGTCGAACTGGTGCAAAGCAGTCGCTTTGAACGATTTGACTTGTGGGTAGCCATTCAATTACCGACGGGCAATTTATTGTTTAGAACGGCATTGCCAATGATGCCTTTCAGCCCGATACCTCAACCTTTCAAAACCTCTGTGGATAATTCAACAAAGACTCACCGGTTATTGGATTTTGAACTGCCACCTGGACTCGGTGGAGAGTATACTTTCTATGCGGTTTATGTTGAAGAAGGAAAAGATCCCACGAAAGATGGGTTGTTTGTTCAACGTTCAAATCTGGCATTGAAAAAAACAACGCTGGCTAATGAGTAGCGGAAAGGGTGGATGATTGAATTTAGGCGAGGAATCGCATAAGGTAAAACAATGTGTTTTTTTGGGTGGGGAGATTGAGAAGTGTGGAATGGAGCGGGTGATGGGAATCGAACCCACGCCGTTAGCTTGGGAAGCTAAGGTTCTACCATTGAACTACACCCGCTTAGGTGAAAAGAGCCCGTATTCTAATCAAGATTTTTTCAAAAGTCAAATAGGCAAAACAAAAATGATAGAGTTTTTTTTAAATGGTAAAGCGCAATCCGTTGAAGATAATTGCAGTGTGGCCGCATTGATTCAAACATTAGATTTAAAAAACAAACGGTTAGCCGTTGAAGTGAATTTAGAAATTGTACCACGCAGTCAGTTTGAGCATCTTATGTTAGTAGCGGGGGATAAAGTGGAAATTGTGCAAGCGATTGGAGGGGGGTAATACCCATTTTTTCACTACTTTTGAGTTTGGAGTACAAAATTTATTTTGTATTAGGCACCATTTTAAATGTTAATTGTTAATTATGGAACCTATCAATTTGTACAAAATAATCTCAATGTTTTGAAAAATGAGAGGATGGCTTGTTTATGGTGGCGAGTGAGCAATATGATCTCATGGTAGTTGATCGGATGCTGCCTCATTTGGATGGGCTGACTATTATTAAAACAATTCGCGCTGCGGGTAATCAAACACTTGTCTTGATTCTCAGTACCTTAGCTCAGGTTGATGATCGTGTTCAAGGTTTACGATTAAATTCAGGAGTTCAGGAGTTCAAGAGTTTATAAATCCTGGTGTTCAGAAGTGCATTCCAATATTATTTTTGATGGCGCTTTTAGACACAAAGGCAACTTAAATTGCGTTAACCATAAGGCACGATTTGTCGCTGCCCCTTCAAATCGAACGATTAATTTTCAAACATCAAGCCTCAAATAAAAAAACCCGTTAGACTTACAATCTAACGGGCATATTCTTTAGGAGGTGAAAAACATGAAAAAACAGGCGAGCATTTTACAGAGTTTGAGTTCATTTGAAAAGAGATATTTTTTAATCATGTTCTAAATGGTTTTTAAAATCGCTGGTTTTTTATCATAAATTTAAATGAAGTCGCTACACCTCATGTTAATTGAAGAATGAAAAATAACAACAAGAATTGTTAAAACAAAACCAACTACAAGGATTGTATATCATATTTACCGCCCTGATATTTTTCCTTCCCGCGCTTTCCTTCAAGACTCAATCACTTGAGCATTAATAATTAATAATTAACAATTAACGATTTTCTTTAGTACGTTTTTGCACATAAAAAAATTGGAATAGCACACCATTTACACACACCATTCTCTATTCGCTATTCGTTATTTGCCAATGGCAAAACGCTTTTGTCATTTAGAATGGAAAAAATTGCCTTTTAAAAAGTTTAACAGTAACAGTGTATTATATAAAAATCAATAAGATACAGACTTCGCAATTTAATTGATAGTACGGTATTATTCTAAGTAACTTTAAAATATCTACCGCACAAATTATAACGAAATAGCGGAATAGATTATTGAGGAGACTCCATGCCATCCGAAAAACTTGCCGATTCTGATACTAATGAATCTGCAGCGACTTCACTAGATAAAGTGATCACCTACGGCGATTTTGAGGTACTTGATCACTATCATGTTATCCGTCGTAATGGTCAATTGAATTGTTTTGATGCCAGAAAAATCATCGCGGCTATCACACATGCCTTTTTAGCCGTTGAAGGTGACACCGCGGCAGCATCAAATCGCATACAAAATGCCGTCAATGAATTAACTCAACAAGTCATTAAAGGCATCTCAAGGCATTTGTCCGAAGAGAGCACGGTACATATCGAAGATATACAAGATCAAGTGGAATTAGCTTTAATGCGGGCAGGCCTCCATAAAGTCGCCCGTGCTTACGTGCTTTACCGCGAAGAACATGCTCACTTACGTGCTGAAAAAAGAGAGAAAACGCTGATTCATATCACTGATGAGACAGGCCGACGTTGCCCTTTGGATGAAGATCGTTTAGGGGCATTGATCACTGAAGCCTGTGCCGATTTAGACGATGTCACACCAAAGCTGATTTTTGAAGAAAGCTTGAAAAATATATTTGATGGGATTTCTAAACGGGATGTCAATCATGTCTTAGTGATGACGACGCGCACTTTAATTGAAAAAGAGCCAAATTACACTTATGTTGCTGCTCGTTTGTTGTTAAATCAGTTGCGCTCTGAAGCTTTTGGTTTTATTAACTTGCAGTCCGTCTTTGCGACAACAAACAATATTGCCCATTATTATCCCGATTATTTCAGCGCCTATGTGCAATGTGCTATTGACAATGAATTATTAGATCCGAGATTGGCTGAATTTGATCTGACAAGACTGGGCAACGCGATCAAAGCAGAAAGGGATTTGCATTTGACTTATTTAGGATTACAAACCCTATATGATCGTTATTTTTTGCATTGGGAAAACACCCGTTTTGAATTGCCCCAGGCCTTTTTTATGCGCGTATCAATGGGCCTTGCTCTGAATGAAGATGATCGCGAAGCGCGTGCGATTGAGTTTTATCACTTATTGTCCAAATTTGATTTCATGACCAGCACACCCACGCTGTTCAATTCTGGCACATTGCGCCCACAATTATCGAGTTGCTATCTCACAACAGTGCCTGATGATTTAGAAGGGATTTATGATGCCATTAAAGATAATGCCTTGTTATCTAAATATGCGGGGGGCTTGGGTAATGATTGGACACCTGTGCGCGGTATGGGTTCGCATATTAAGGGAACGAATGGAAAATCGCAGGGCGTGGTGCCGTTTTTAAAAGTCGCTAATGACACCCTCGTTGCGGTAAATCAAGGCGGGCGCAGACGCGGTTCTGGCTGCGCCTATCTGGAAACCTGGCATATTGATATTGAAGAATTTTTAGAACTTCGCAAAAACACTGGGGATGAACGCCGTCGCACTCACGACATGAACACCGCGTCGTGGATACCAGATGAAATGATGAAAAGGGTTTATGAAAATAGAGAATGGACCCTGTTTTCTCCAAATGAAGTGCCTGATTTGCACGAACTGTATGGAGAAGCGTTTACAGCAGCTTATGAAAAATACGAAGCGGCAGCAGAAGAGGGTCAGATTCAGAGATGGAAGCGCGTTTCAGCAGTCGAATTGTGGCGTAAAATACTGACCATGCTTTTTGAAACGGCCCATCCTTGGTTATGCTTTAAAGACCCCTGCAATCTGCGTAGTTCACAACAGCATGTCGGCGTTGTACATAGTTCTAACCTCTGTACCGAAATTACCCTGAACACGAAAGCGGGTGAAGAAGTGGCGGTATGCAATTTGGCAAGTATTAATTTACCGGCCCATATTCAAGACGGTAAATTGGATATAGAAAAGCTTCAAGCGACGATTCATACCGCTATGAGGGTATTAGACAATGTTATTGACATTAATTACTACTCCGTGCCCGCAGCGCGTATGGCTAATATGCGCCATCGCCCAATCGGTTTAGGGATCATGGGCTTCCAAGATGCCCTGTATAAACTACATATTCCTTATGCCAGTCAAGAAGCCGTTGAATTTGCAGATTACGCCCAAGAAATCATTAGTTACTCTGCGATTTCAGCATCTACCGACTTAGCAGAAGAACGTGGTTCTTATGAAAGCTTTGAAGGTTCATTATGGCATCAAGGCATTTTGCCGATTGACAGTATTCAATATCTGGCAAAAGCGCGTGGTAGTCAATATTTAGACTTGTCTACCACCTCTACTTTAGATTGGGAGAGCTTGCGCGAGCGCGTTAAAACCGTGGGTATGCGTAATTCTAATACGATGGCAATAGCGCCTACCGCCACCATCAGCAATATCAGCGGTGTGACGCAATCCATTGAACCGACGTATCAGAACCTATATGTCAAGTCGAACTTATCAGGCGAATTTACCATTATCAATCCTTATTTGGTACGCGATCTCAAAGTACTCGGACTTTGGGATGAGGTGATGGTGAATGACTTAAAATATTATGATGGCAGTATCCAATCAATTGATCGTATTCCCAAAGCCATCAAAATCTTGTATGCCACCGCCTTTGAAATTGATCCAACTTGGCTAGTCGAAGCCGCTTCGCGGCGACAAAAATGGATCGATCAAAGCCAATCGCTGAATTTGTACATGCTAGAACCCTCTGGTCGCAAACTAGACAACTTATACAAACTGGCTTGGTTACGGGGCCTCAAAACGACTTACTATTTGCGAACAATGGGCGCAACTCGTGTTCAAAAAAGTACCGCCATTAATACTCAAATAAATGCCGTTGTTAATGCCCCAAGTTGTAGCTTGGATGAAAGTGAAGAATGCGAAGCTTGCCAGTAGCTGTAATCCTAGGGGTTGATTGGGCGTTTTTTTTAGAATAAATAACGCAAAAGACGCAAGAGACGCAAAGATTTTGAATTTTCTTGAAAAACGAGCGTCTTTAGCGTCTTTAGCGCCTTTAGCGTTTATTTTTTTTCCTTATGAAAAGAATAGAACGCAGATAATCATGATTTTCGCAGATAATTGATCATTAAAAATGGAGAACATTATGTTAGATTTTGACGACGCAGGCACATCAACTGAGAGTTTTTCTTCTACTGCGTCACGTAGAACCTATAGAACCAGTCATAGCAAACCCACGAAAAAAGTGGTTTTTCCCGTTTCAAGCAGCCTCGATCCGATTACTATCGGTAAGAAACGGCCTTCAGCTTCTGACATCAAAATTGTTGGCGGACAAGGGTATGACTTGCGTCAACCCATACCGGTCAAATATACTCCCGTGAGAGAACGCTTTTTGTCAGCCCGTAAAAACTTTTGGATACCTAACGAAATTCCAATGGGGGAAGATAAACTGCAATGGAATACCGGCCAATTGACTGAAGCAGAAATGTGGCTCTTTAAAACCAATATCTCTTATCTCACAGCAGGTGATAATCTTGTTCCAGATAATCTGATAAATGCCATTTTCAGGCACATCACCGCCAACGAGATGCGACAATATCTCCGCCATGTGGTGATGGAAGAAAGCAACCATATTGAATCTTATTTATTTATACTAGAATCATTCGGATTAGATGATAAAGGGCAAGGACAAATTTTTAACCTGTATCAAGAAATGCCAGAACTGGTTGAAAAAGTCAATTGGAATCTGGTTTTTACCAACAATGTCGTCAACTCGGACGCACCACCTGGTTCACCTGAAGCCAACCGTGCCCTGTTAGAAGACTTGATTAGTTATTATGTTTTTGAATACCTGTTTTTCCCGCTAGGCTTTTCACAAATCTTTGCGCTGGCGAGAAAGGGCAAATTGAGGAACACGGCACAACAATATAGCTATATTTGGCGAGATGAAACGCTACATTCCAGCAATGCCTTATGGCTGATTCAGCAAATTATTCGCGAAAATCCGGGGCTATGGAATGCCGCAATGCAAAAACGTGTACGCGCCATTATTAATGAAGCCGTCAAATTAGAAACACTTCACGCTCATGCCGTCATGCCAGATGGCGGTATTGTTGGTTTACCCGTTCTCACCTACATCGAATTAGCCCGATTTACTGCTGACAACATCTGCACAAACTTAGGATTGAAACCCCTATTTGGCATTCGGGAACATCCCATGCCTTGGATGAGCGAATACGAACTCAATCATGAAGTGAATTTTTTTGAAGGGCGGGTGCGTGAATATCAAACCGGTACTCAACTGATTTGGGAGTGATAATAATTTTTAGTTTAAATTGGCGTTGTAAACTTTAGTTTGAATTGTCGTTCAAACTGGGCGCATTCCCAAGGGTCATTATCAATCGTGGCCGTAGCAAAATAAATTTGGAACGAAAATAGAGGCAAAATTTGGAACGAAAATTGCCTCGTCGCAAGCAAAATAAATTTGGTTTGATGTCCAATTTCTTATCCTTTCATAAGTAATCGTTTTCCGTTATAAGAAACAAGATCGTCGTGAAGCTCATTTCTTATCCTTTATTATAAACAATCCTTGTCGTTATATACTGTTGACATTGGATAATTATCAGCGTATATTTTCTTGCGGTTCAGTAGCAACGGCACAATAGTTGTTTTATAGCCGTTGTTGGGAACCATTAGACTTATCCCTTTAATCTCTTATATATAGGAGCTTCTTTGTATGTCTTTAAAAACGTATCCATCTTGGAAGAAAACACTGACTCTGTTGACCGGAGCAAGCTTTCTAGGTTTCTTGCTTGGCGCGACGACTGCTATGGCAGTGGAAGGCTCTGAACAAGTGGTGAAGTTGAAAAATATCGAGACTAATCGTTACGCATTCTCAACAGGGGAGAAAGCGGCCAGTGAAGGTGGTGAGGGAGGTTGGCTCAAGAGTCCGGCTATTGTAGGAGCGGATGCCAATTATTATAATCGAGCACAGTGGTATCTGATTAAAAGAGGGGATTTTTATCTGTTCAAAAACACACAGACGAATCGTTACCTCTTTTCAACGGGGAAGCCAGCTGCCAGTGAAGGCGGTGAGGGAGGTTGGCTCAAGAGTCCGCCTATTGTAGGCGCGGATGCCAATTATTATGAACGAGCCAAGTGGCAGCTGATTAAACGTGGCAATGTCTACCTGTTGAAAAACAAAGAGACGAATCGCTATCTCTTTTCAACAGGAGAGAAAGCTGCCAGTGAAGGTGGTGAGGGAGGTTGGCTCAAGAGTCCGGATATGGTAGGCGCGGATGCCAATTATTATAATCGAGCAATGTGGCATATCGTTGGGCTTGAATAGGCTGTTAACACGCCAATAGAACCTAAATTGGGTAGGAGGTAGAGTTATCTCCTGATTTCTGATTGTCACAAATTAATTCTTTTTTTCTGGCAATAATCTGAGAACTAAAAAAAGCCCTTGCATTGTGATGATGCAAGGGCTTTTTTTTGGCAACAAAAGACTCTTAACTTATTTATTTTACTAATATTACAATCAATATCAACATGACACCACCCCTTTAATATAATCACTCCACAATCATCTCAGCTACTGGGCAAGTCCACCCAAATCAACTTTGCGCTCGCTCAAAAATCGTCATAGCTAAACCATGAACACTGAACGCCGTGCTATTCAGTGGATGATGTGGCGTTTTAAATAGATGGAAAAGGCAGTTTTAAAAAAACATCAAACCCACTTGAAATAATTTTTCTATCGCGCCAATGCGTTTTTTATCCATTAAAAATAAAATCACATGATCGTTTGATTCTATAACGGTATCATGGTGTGCCATCAGAACTTCTTCACCGCGCACTATGGCATCAATGGTGGTATCGGGAGGGAGTTTGATTTGCTCAATTCGACGGCCTACCACTTTAGATGAGCGTTTATCACCATGAGCAATGGCTTCTATCGCTTCTGCCGCACCACGTCGTAGGGAATGTACGACGACGACATCTCCGCGTCGGACATGGGCTAGTAAGGTGCCAATGGTCGCTTGTTGGGGAGAAATGGCAATGTCAATGCTACTGCTTTCGACTAAATCGACATAAGCAGGGCGGTTAATTATGGCCATGACTTTTCGAGCGCCCATCCGTTTCGCTAACATGGCTGATAGTATATTAATTTGATCATCGTCAGTCACCGCACAAAAAATATCCGTTTCCTCAATATTTTCTTCACGCAAGAGTTCTTGATCGGCCGCATCTCCTTGTAAGACGATGGTTTTATCTAAAATTTCAGAAATCTCTTCAGTACGGGCGCTGTTGTGTTCAATTAATTTGATATGGTATTGTCTCTCTAGTGCTTTTGCTAAACGGGTTCCAATCTTGCCTCCCCCTGCAATTATAATGCGTTTACAGGGGCGATCCAGTTCACGTAATGCGGCCATCACGGTGCGAATGTTTTCAGTCGCTGCGACAAAAAAGATTTCATCATCGACTTCAATAACGGTATCCCCTTCAGGAATAATGGCTTTACCGCGCCGAAACATGGCCGCGACACGGGTTTCAACGTCTGGTAAGTAATCATGAAAGGCTCGTAAGGCGTGTCCAACTAAGGGCCCGCCGTAAAAGGCTTTTACGGCGACTAATTGCACTCGGCCTTCTGCAAAATCTAACACTTGTAGTGCATCAGGATAGTTGATTAACCGTTGAATATAATGTGTCACTAATTGCTCTGGACTGATATGCACATCAACGGCTAAACGGTCAAAAATTTCGGGATGATTGAGATAATCGCTTTCTCGTACACGGGCTATTTTTGTGGGCGTATGAAAGACGGTGTGAGCAATTTGACAGGCCACCATGTTGGTTTCATCGCTATTGGTAACGGCTACCAACATATCAGCATCTTCCGCTCCCGCTTGCAATAACACGTAGGGATGAGAAGCTTGTCCCGTGACGGTGCGTAAATCCAAATGTTCCTGCAAATTGTGCAATAAAGCGCTATCGTGATCGACAATAGTGATGTCATTGGCTTCATTAACCAGATTACTGGCAAGGGAACTACCGACTTTACCGGCACCTAAAATAATAATTTTCATTTATTTATCAGATAACGGTGGGCAACACCTTGCCCACCCGACAGGATTGATTAAAAAGGATTAACACGACATTTATGACAGGATTGATTTTATTTTTTGGTTTGTTTGGGATCAATATCAAGGGCGCGTAGTTTACGGTACAAATGAGTCCGTTCTAACCCGACTCGTGAGGCGACTTTGCTGACATTGCCACCTGCTTCTTGTAATTGGTGTTCTAAGTACGTTTTTTCAAATTGTTCTCTGGCTTCTCGCAATGGTAAGTTGTAAATTGAGGAAGGCTCTGTTTGAGCAGGGGGCTGGTTGAGGATAGGTTCAATTTCATCAATATCAATGCTATGGTGATCACCTAAAATCAAGAGGCGTTGTACAAGGTTTTTTAATTCGCGTATATTGCCTTGCCAAGGGTAATTGCGGAGTCTATTTTGTGCGGCTACCGTAAAACGACGATAGGGTAGATTGTCTTGGTTGACAAATAAATTGACATAAAATTCGAGTAACTCTGGTACATCTTCACAATGTTCGCGCAAAGGTGGGATGTGAAGTGGAATCATGTTTAAGTAGTAATATAACTCTTCCCGTAAACGCCCCATTGTGACAGCTGTTTCTAGTTCATAAGCGGTTGCGGCAATAATGCGAACATTGAGGGAAATGGCTTCAATTCCACCAGTGCGTAAAAAGGATTGATTTTCTAAACAGCTTAATAATCGGGCCTGTACGGTATCGTCCAAATCGGCAATGTCTTTGATAAACAAAGTGCCGCCATTAGCTTGTTCAAGACGGGATAATGTGTGATTGCCGTGGAGGCCAAAGAGTTCAAGTGCTTGATTTTCAGCACTTATACCGGCAACTTGCACGGGTACAAAGGGGCCTTCATGGCGTTGGCTGTGCTGGTGAATGTAGCGTGCAAATAAGGTGCGGCCGCTGCCTGATTCGCCGCGAATCAAGACAGCGGTATTATGTTGGTTAATGCGTTTAACCTGTTCGCGTAGGGCCGCCATTATGCTGCTATGTCCTAATGGTTCTATGAGTAATTGAGCATGTTTGCGTAAACCAGAATTTTCTCGCTGCAATGAGGCCATTTCTAAGGCGCGTTTTATGGTAATGAGCAGCTTGGAAAGAGATAAGGGTTTTTCAATAAAATCATAGGCCCCTAAACGGGTTGCTTCGACGGCCGTTTCTACTGTGCCATGTCCTGATATCATCAGGACGGGACTGTCTATTAATAATCCGCCATCATGCCATTCTTTGAGTAGAGAGATGCCGTCAATATCAGGCATCCAGATATCGAGTATAATGAGATCAAAACGTTGTTCACATCGCATTTGTCTGGCAGTATTGCCATCTTTTGCAAGGCTAACAGTGAATCCTTCGTCTTCTAAAATTTCTTTGATCAGATAACGAATATCTGGTTCATCATCAACTATTAATATATGTGCTGTCATGCGTTAGATAGACTGGTTATGTGTGTAGAGTATTTCTGTTTGAACAACTATTTTATTGTCTATTTGAAAAATAAAAAATACAGTGTTGTCGGCGGTGGAAGAAAAAAGAGAGAACGTTGATTCTAGCCTGATCGGGCTGATTAGCACTGATTTTTTATCAGCGTAAAATAGGTTTTTGTATGAGCTTGACTTCCGTTTTGCTCGTTTCAGAAAACTGAAATTTTAGAGTACAGCCATAAGCTTCGCTTTCGCTGGCACTTGATAGGGTGGCTTCTATTTCGGTTTCTGTTCCTTGTCCAAAACGATGTAAATGGCCTAATTTATCAGGTTTAAATACCTTGACCAATTTTTCGGCAA
>JAYQWI020000473.1:0-3225 GCA_035871815.2 Candidatus Parabeggiatoa communis | reverse complement strand
CGCAGGGCTACTCTATGCACACAAATTATTTGTAACAAACTGTCGGCTCACGCAGAGCCGCAGAGCCGCAGAGAATGAGAGAAATTAAACAAACCGGCTTGAATTGCCTTTTGGGATTTATTTTTTTGGAACTTCCTTAGGCTTGTTCGTAAATAAATTTTTGGGCTAATTAAAAACACAATTCACAAAACCCTTCTTTTCGGACAACTCTATTTATAAAGCTGAAATCGTTTGATAAACGGAGTGAAAAATAGAATTCATTTTAGGGTGTCTTTTTAGAAAAGTTTGAGTTAAAACCTGTCGGCTTTCCTTGGGTATTTTTAAAGTTAAATTAGTGCCTTTTGCGACATTAATAAAATAAACTAACGCTGAAGCAAATAATTCAATGTTTTCCGTTGAGAGTTGAGGCAAAACGATTTCATAATCGGCTTTCTCATTCAATCTCAGTTTCCAGCTATTGGATATGAAACCGATTTCATGTATTAGCGTGACACTGGAAATATTATCAAAAGGTAAGCGAGTTGTTAAATCTAGAAAACGAGGCCAACTGATTGAAAAACAAAAAAAATTATTCCAAATAATGGATTCATCGGTTAAGGCTAAGCCTTTGGAGCCTGAAAACAATGTGCCTGTCTCAAAATAGAAATAATAGCTTTCCGTCGATTTTTTAACATCTTTAAAGAGTTCTATTTCCCATTCTTGATTGACATTGTCTTTAAACAGGAATTCTAATTCAGTGAAAAAGTCAGTTGATAGCGCCGTTTTAAAATTATGATGCCCATTTGCAAGAGAAATATGAGGATTGGCAAAAATGGGGTTCATGAGTTGATTAAGCCAGTCATGATCGGTTTGTGAGAGCTTAATATCTTGAGGGTATGACGATAAACAGTTGTTTAAAAAACGCAGTTGTTCAAGAGCGTTATGGCGATTGAACCTTTTTTCATGACACTGTGTTACCCAACCCGCTAAAATCGCTTTTTCTCTATCGGGTATTTCTAAGATCACCCGTTCTTTATGATCAGCGGTTTTATTGGAGTGGATGAAATAAAGCATTGCGGAAACAAAAGGTTCTATCGCATTATCGGGTACACGCGACAAACGAATCTCATAGAGATCATCATTATTAATTTGTAGTTTCCAACCGGTTAAGGATAAATCGTTGTTCAAAACGTAACGCCGATCATAAATCAGTTTGATCGTTTTGATGTCATCAAATGCCAGATGATGCGTGAAGCCTATGAAATTTCTCCAAATCAGGGATTGATTGGTGAATGCAATTCCCCTTGAATACGAAAAAAAACGGCCAGTGTCGTAATAAAAGTAATATTTTTCCGGAGTCTGACGCTTATCATAAAATAAGTGGCCTCGTTTTTTTAACTGGTTTTTAAACTGAAAATTTAATTCACTGAATCCGTAATGGTTTTTGAGTACCGTTTGGAAATTGCGATAAATTTCCTCATCAGAAGTGGATGATTCTGCTGTTAAGACGAGTTGAATTAAGGCATCAAACTGTTCCAAGTCGTCAGCAGAGGCTTGTTTAACGGCCTTCAAACAGTGGCTCATTTCCAGTAATGCAGGACGATAAGTCGCTTGCTCTAGGTGCATTTTTAGCGTTTCTGAGTTGCTACATAATCCCGCAAAAGAGGCGAGCGGAACAAGTCCGCATAAAGCTATAACAAGTTTGTATTGGTATAAGCAAAATATCTTCATTTCTATTCCTCCTGTTCGCGGTCGAAAGGATAGGAATTAAGTGGCCCAGGTGTAACTTGGGGAAATAAATCAACCAACGGTGCTAACAGGCGCGCCTCCTGTGAATAGGCCCAAGTGCAAGCTTTCATTGTTAGACATCAGTTTTCAAGTATTTGATTTTAATAATATTAGCACTCACTAATATATAATCGTGTGGATAACAAAATCAATTACTGACAAGTCTTCAAGAGACTTGTGTCTAACGATGAGAAATTGCACCTGGGGCTATGATCTCGCATAGCGAAGAACGTCGTTTCAGATTTTCAGGATTGAGGCCTTTTTGATATCAAACCATTATGCCTTTATCCGCCGTGGTTTTATTGAAATTGATAAAGTAAGTCATCGCTGAGAGAAAAGGCATGAGTGCTTCAACGGGTAAGCGCGATAATCGTATCTCATTGTTTTTATTATTGTTAATACGTAGTTTCCAACCCGTCCAAGATAAATTTTTGTTTAAAAAGTAACCCTTATCATAAACGAGTGTTAGCATTTGAATGTCATCAAATGCGAGACGATGTGCTTTGCCGATCAGATTTTTCCAAATCAGTGATTTATCGGTGAGTGCAATACCTCTTGAATCTGAAAAAAGACGGCCGGTGTCGTAGTAAAAATAATATTTTTCTCCCACTTCACGCACTTTAGAAAACAATTGGGTATTTTCTGTTGGATGGTTTTCAAAGTAGTGTGCAAACTTAAATTCGGGTTTATTTAACAGGTAAATTTCAAGTACGCTTTGGAAATTGTGAGAGGCTTGTTCTAATGAAGTTGAGTAATCTTTTGTGAGGACTTGTTTAATTAAGTCTACAAAGAGATGTAAATCGTTTTTTGAGGGGTGTTTATCAACCGCTAAAGCTAAACAGTTATCCATTTCATTTAACGCTTTGATATATTCGCCCTGTTCCCTAAACGTTTTGAGAGATTCTGTGTCATGACAATTCGTGGTGACAGCTGCACTTGATGGCGGCCAACATAATGCGATAAGAAGGCTGTATTGGCATAAGTTATTGAAAGACATAGTATAGCGCCTATTTTGAATTTTGTGCTAGGATTGGGCAACCCATAATGGATTTCCCTTAGTGTCTAAGCAAAAATAACTTTTACAAATTCCAAATAGAGTTATCCCTATAAATTTGACGACTTGAAAAATCCGAATTTTTGAAAAATCCGATTTTTGGCAGGACAAAATTTTTCTGGACAACTATAACTGTTCAGAAAAATAATCTCACTAAAGGGGGCAAACACACAAGGGTTTGCTCCTACAGAAAATCTACGAGATAAGGTTTAAAGGGGCATACCTGCGTGTCTGCCCTTGTGAAATTATTGACCTGAAATATCTATATACCGAATTTCAAATTGAGTCTGTTTGGGATGAAAAAATGTTCAACTTATTTTTTCTCAGACACTTACAAGGTTGCCCCCTGTTTTCCACTTGTTTTACTGTGTGAGTGGGAGAGCGTTTGCAGCGTTACCTTGAAG
>JAYQWI020000472.1:0-6609 GCA_035871815.2 Candidatus Parabeggiatoa communis | reverse complement strand
GTTTACCAACCATTGAACAATTAGAAATGGAATTAAACACGGTATCTTTATCCAGAGACGATAAAGAAATGTGATTAAACTTCGGTGGCGATCCTTTATCTCACGCAGAGCCGCAGAGCCGCAGAGAATGAGAAGAGGTTTAATTTAGTAAGATGATATGGCGTGATAGAAAACACTTCCTCTTTCTCTTTTCCTATGCGGCTCTGCGGCTCTGCGTGAGCTTTGTTCAATCAGCGTTCTGTCATCACTTATATACACTACAAATGTTATACTACATTACTGTTTCCCGATTGAATGAACCTTCGGTGTGCTACGCTAAGTACAAATTTTTAGTGCAAAATTTATTTTGCCGTGGCGCAATTTTCAAACCCAATTTATTTTGCGACGGCCCGATTGGAGTGCTAGAGACGCGAGCATCGAGACGCGAGCATCGCGTCTCTACAGGGCATTTTGACCGCACACAATAATTGTGCTTAATCCATTTCATCAGGATTGATACCGAGTGCGCGTAATTTTTCGGCTAATTTTTCTGCGCGTTGCCGTTCTAACGAGGCTTCTCGTTGGGCCCATTCTTTTCGTTTACGTTCTTGTTTGGCTTGATGCAAGGCCCATTCTTTTTCCTTTCTTTCTTGTTCTTTTTCCCTCCTTTCGTGTTCTTTTTCTAATCTTTCCGCTTCTTCGGGTAATAAGACAAGTTCTTGATTTTTATCGTAAAACCGTAACCAGACACAGTCCTCTTGGGGGGGCTCATGATCTATCACACCATACCAAGTGCCTACCCAGAGTGATAAGCTTTGGCTCCAAAGCCAGCCTTGTTTATTGGGCTTTATTGGTTGATAACGGTTATTTTTTAATCGCCAACCTTGTAATGAACTGGCATCTTGGGGATCAAACACAAAATATTCTTCAGTTTGAAAGACTTGTTCATATAAGTCTTTTTTCTCTCCGACATCCTGATCTGCGGTGCTGTCTGACATGAGTTCAATAATGACATCGGGATAGCGATAATTTTCTAGTGGTACATGCCAATATTCGCGGGAATAACTGCCCTCTATATTTAAGACGACAAAAAAATCAGGCCCTCTAAACTTTTTTTTATGAGTTTCAGGGTAAAAAATAAACAGATTACCCCCAGTAAAATAATCCGTGTATTTTCTCCGTTGAAATAATGCTTTAACGGTGTTAATCAGGGCATTCATAGCAATACGATGACGGTTCGTTTCCAAGGGTTCTCCATCGTCTATTGGTAAGTGATCTATAAAAGGCGGAAATCTATCTACCTTTAATGTCGTTTTTTTCAGTGCAAGTGTTGACATAAATAATGGGTAATGGATAATAGTCAATCAATGGGTAACGAATAATCTAAAGCGTTTACGTGCTGGATATTTTTTATTTTAGCATAACTCTGTGAACTTTGAAAAAAGGGCCACTTAAACTTTGTGGTATTCTGTGGTAGTCTTTGATAAGAAAAAAAATCATTGAAAATGGACATTGAAAGTTGTATTTATATCAAAAAAATTCTCCAAGCCCGGGTTTATGATGTGGCGGAAAAAACCCCTTTGGATTATGCGAAGAATCTATCGCAGCGATTTAATAATAAGATTTGGATTAAGCGAGAAGATTTACAGCCCGTTTTTTCTTTTAAATTACGCGGCGCGTATAACAAAATTGTCAATTTACCTGAAGAGGATTTGAACAGAGGTGTGATAGCGGCTTCGGCCGGTAATCATGCTCAAGGGGTAGCCTTGTCAGCGGAAAAGTTAGGTATTCCAGCCACTATTGTTATGCCTAAAACAACACCTGAGATTAAAGTGACTGCGGTGCGGCGTTATGGCGCGGAAGTAGTGTTGCATGGCACAGCTTATGATGATGCCAGTCATCACGCGCAACTTTTGCTTGAACAACAAGGATTGAGTTATATACATCCTTATGATGATGTCGATGTGATTGCCGGGCAAGGCACTATCGGTATGGAAATTTTGCAGCAGCATAATGGCCCATTAGAGGCCATTTTTGTGCCTGTTGGCGGTGGCGGTTTGATTGCTGGGATCGCGGCTTACGTTAAATATTTACGTCCTGAAATCAAGGTGATAGGTGTCGAACCGGTTGATTCGGCTTGTCTACATGCGGCCCTTCAGGCCGGGGAGCGCGTCACGCTTGATCAAGTGGGCATTTTTGCTGATGGTGTTGCGGTGCGGCAAGTGGGCAAGTTGCCTTTTGATATAGCACGTCAGTATGTTGATGAGGTGGTGTTAGTCAATACTGAGGAAATTTGTGCGGCAATTAAAGATATTTTTGACGAAACGCGCATCATAACAGAACCGGCTGGGGCATTAGGCTTAGCGGGTTTAAAACAGTATATTGCCCGAGAAAACTGTAGTGGGCAGCATTTGGTGACTATCGCCAGTGGTGCTAATATGAATTTTGATCGTTTAGGCTATGTCTCAGAGCGTAGTGAAATTGGTGAACAACGTGAGGCCTTGATGGCCGTGACGATTCCTGAACGACCGGGTAGTTTCCATGAATTTTGTCATGCGATTGGCCATCATTTTATCACTGAATTTAATTACCGTTATGCTGATGATAAAGAAGCCCATCTGTTTGTCGGGCTGCGTTTAAATGAGGGTTTTGCAAAAAAAGATCGGTTAATGATTAAATTGCGTGACAAAGGGTATGCTGTTATTGATCTGACTGATAATGATATGGCGAAAACCCATATTCGTCATACCGTGGGTGGACGTACTCAGCATGTGAGACATGAGCGCCTTTATCGTTTTGAATTTCCAGAACGCCCTGGGGCGTTATTGCATTTTTTAAGCCGCATGGGGCAACGTTGGAATATCAGTTTGTTTCATTATCGCAATCATGGTTCCGCTTATGGGCGAGTGTTGATTGGTATACAAGTGCCTGATGAACAATTGAAGGCATTTCAAAATTTTTTGGATGATTTGGGTTATGCTTATTGGAATGAGGCCGATAATCCGGCCTATCGGTTGTTTTTAAATTAACCTGTTTGCTTATTGACTATCGAGTGTTATGAAATACAGCTTTGATGATTATAATCAATACAATGTTTTAAAAATTCCCTTGATGTTGGTATTGACGAGTCTCTATTTGCTCAAGCAAATCGTCATTTTTGTTTTGCCAATGATTTCAGCGATACCTTTTTTGGTGAAATTTGCACATCAACACTTCACCATTGCGTTGTTGTTATCAAGTTTTCCCGTTATCCCGCTGCTGATAGTAATGCTGATACGTGCGCCTAAAAGGCAATCGACTATCATACGTTGGATATGGGAACGAGGCCTTCTTTTTTTATTATCTAGCCTTATATTAGAAATCACGTCTATTATCTTGTATGTGGTATTTGAGCTGAATAAGTTTAATGAAGTCAGCTTGATGTTTCTTTATATTGATGCGGTGTTGATTGTTTATCTTCTGAAATCGCAGCGTGTGCGCGATGTTTTTGCGGAATATCCTGATAAAGCATTGGCGGAAAATGTTTAACTAAAAATGAATGTCATTGTAGGGGTTGACCAGCGTGTCAACCCTCTTGCCGACTAAATAACCAATTGATTCTGGAACACAAAGGAACATAATATGAAAATTGCTGTGACTAGCCAAAATAAGCGCGAAATAACGGGTCATGCCGGGCGGTGTCGCAAATTTTGGATTTATGATGTTGTTGATAATGAGGTTAAGGATAAAACCTTGCTCGAACTGTCAAAAGAGGACTCTTTCCATGAGAGTTCACCTCATGAAGCGCATCCCTTAGACGATGTGCAAGTGTTTATCACGGGTGGTATGGGTATGGGATTAGTGCAACGCCTTAAAGCGAAAAGCATTGAGGCGATTATGACTCTCGAAACGGAACCTGATAGTGCTGTTGCCGCTTATTTGGCGGGGACTTTGGAACGTCTGGAACCTGGGCATCATCATCATCCTGTCGATCGTGTTTAATCTCATGTCGATATTCGGATAACGACATTAAAGAAGGTGCTGTGTAAAATCAATTTCACGCAAAGGCGCAAAGGCGCAAAGGCGCAAAGGCGCAAAGGGGGCAACGGGATTGCCCCTACTGTTTAGTAAACGGGAAGTCGGTGAAATACCGACACTGCCCCCGCAACTGTTAATAAGTTAAGATCAATCTATAAAGTCACTGCGTTTGACGTGGGAAGGCGATTGATTGAGGCTGTTGCCTACTTATAAGTCAGGAAACCGGCGCTAAACAGATTTTGAGATGTTGATTGATCTGTGTCGCGGAGGGCGACAGACAGATGGGTAGCTGTGCCTGTGTGTCAATCTTTCCTCCGCTTTGTATTAACTTGATTTAATTCATGTTTGGAGGAATCTTTGTTGAAAAATGTCCTTTCTTTTGGCCTATTATTGATTTTATGTCCTTTTGCTAATGCTGTGAATACAAGGTTGCCTGAAGTGGTTGTCACGGCAACGCGCACCGCGCAGACGGTGGATGAATCGCTGGCCTCTGTTACGGTGATTACTCGTGATGAGATTGATAACAGTCAAGCCTTAAGTGTGCCAGAAATATTACGCACGGTGCCAGGCTTAGATGTTTCCACGAATGGCGCTTTGGGTCAAACGACCTCTCTGTTTATGCGTGGCACGGAATCTGACCATATTTTGGTGTTGGTGGATGGTGTAAAAATCGGATCGGCGACAACCAGCGGTGTACCCTTTGAGTATTTACCCTTATCACAGGTTGAGCGTATTGAAATCGTGCGTGGCCCACGTTCTAGTTTATACGGTTCTGAGGCGATAGGGGGAGTTATACATATTTTTACCCGTCGAGGTAAGGGCCCATTACGGACTGAAGCGAGTATCGGTTGGGGTGATGACAGTACGGGTAAAATCACGGCTGGGATATCGGGCTCTAATCAAAATAGCTGGTATAGTCTGTATGCTGATCGTTTACAAACAGATGGGTTTAATGCTTGCCAGGGTAATAGCAGCAGCGGCTGTTTTACCATTGAGCCGGATGATGATGGCTATGACAATACGGCTTTCAGTGCTAAGTTGGGTCATCGCTTTGGAAAGCAGGGTAGTGTGGAAGTGCATGCGTTACATGCTCAGGGCAATAGTCAATATGATTCATCTTGGGATAATGAAGCCGATTTTCTTCAAGAAGTGCTGGGGTTCAAAGCGGATTATTTTGCAGGTGAGCAATGGCAGATGAATTTTAATGTGGGCAAGAGCCGTGATGAGAGCGATAATTTTGGGAATAAGTCGGCTGAAAGTTATTTTTATACGGATCGTCTCACGGCTTCTTTTCAAAATGATTTATTCTTCTCAAATGACAGGACACTGACTTTGGGCATGGATTATCAAAAAGATGAGGTTGAGAGTAGCACGATTTACAATGTCGATTCTCTTGATAATCAAGGTTTTTTTGCAGCGTATCAAACCCAATTTGACGCTGTTGATATGAATGTGGGATTCCGCAGAGATGATAATGAACAATTTGGCGATCACACGACAGGGAATGTTGGCTTGAGTTACGCGCTGAGTCGAAATACGCGCCTGATTGCCAGTTACGGCACCGCTTTCAAAGCGCCTTCTTTTAATGAGTTGTATTATCCCAATTTTGGTAATCCGAAGCTTTCCCCAGAGGAATCGAAGAGTAGTGAAATCGGTTTAAAGGGTAAGCAAACCTACTACCAGTGGTCATTAAATGCTTATCAAACTCAGATTGACAAGCTGATTGCTACCCAGTTTGATGCCGCAACGGGCAATTATTTTGCGGATAATATCAATCAAGCGAAAATCAAGGGATTAGAGGCTTCTTTGAGATGGCGCAAGGGCGGATGGGAATTCAATACGAATCTGTCTTGGCTAAAGCCAGAAGATGAAACAACTGATCATCTGTTACCGCGTCGTGCTGAAAAAACAGTCAATATGGAAGTCGCGGAAAGACGAGGCCCTGCGCGTATAGGGATTGGGGTATTAGCCCAAAGTTATCGCTATGAGGATGCGGCCAATACGCAACGCTTAAGCGGTTACGGTATTCTCAATGCTAACTATGAACATCATTTGAATAAGCATTGGGCTTTTCGTCTTCATTTAGAAAATGTGCTTGATAAGCAATACGAAACGGCGCGTTTTTATAACACACAAGGCCGTTTTTGGTTTCTTAGCCTTCATTATAATCAATAAACCGTAGGGGCAAAATCCCTTGTGCCCCCTGACCACCGTTTTAGGAATATCAAAAAAATAAATTATCCCGCAGGGATACTCTATGCACACCAATAATTTGTAACAAACTGTCGGCTCACGCAGAGCCGCAGAGCCGCAGAGAATGAGAGAAATTAAACAAACCGGCTTGAATTGCCTTTTGGGATTTATTTTTTTTGAACTTCCTTAGCCACAATGCAAATATTACCGCCCTGTCCAGCATCGGTTTGGGCTTTCATTTTGCCTTTGTTGAGAATGGTAAACTGAGGAGGAGAAATCTTGATATTGCCACCATCACCAGTACCGCCATTAACACGGGTCGTTATCATACCTTCTTGCAAGTCAGTTATACGTCATAATTATTAGGATTTTATAAGTTCATTTTAGAAAAAAGTGATCAGTTATAAAAAATGTTCTGAT
>JAYQWI020000471.1:0-2531 GCA_035871815.2 Candidatus Parabeggiatoa communis | reverse complement strand
ACGATTACCGATGATGACGATGCCGGCTTTATGGTCAACCCAACCCGTTTAACCATCAGTGAACCTGATAGTTCAAAGACATTTAGCATCAAGTTGAATAGCGAACCAACCGCTGATGTCACTGTCAATTTGCCACCTACGATGCCACCAGACTGTAGTATAGATAAAACTTCACTGACTTTCACACCTTCTAATTGGAAGGTTGAGCAAATCGTTACTGTCACAGCACAAGATGATGCGGAAAAAGATGGAACGAAAAATTGTGATATTGGATTAGATTTCTCTGTTGAGACTACTGATGCTCATTATTCTAATCAAGTTCCTAGCAATATTACAGTCCAAGTAGAAGACGATGAAAGCCCTGGCGGCTCAATTACTGAAAGTGGTGGTAATACGCAAGTTGGTGAGGATGGCTTAACGACAGATACTTATGAGTTTGTATTAAGACAAGCCCCGACAGCCAATGTGATTGTCGATTTATCTGTTGATTTGAGTACAAATTTTCAATGTGAAATCACGTCATCACAGCCATTAACTTTTACAAGTGGTGATTGGGATACCGCACAAACGGTAACCGTTAAAGCAATGCAGGATGAGACAGCAGAAGCCGCAATACATGATTGCATAATTGAACATCGTTTCAACACTAGTTCAGATACCACTTATTCCTCTCTACCAACAAAAAATTTAACCGTTGCTGTGGTCGATGATGATAAGGCTGAAATTATTATTGAGGCTATGGAATCATTTATGGTTAATGAACCTGACAGCACAATGGATTTTACCCTTAAACTGACTAGTCAACCAGCAGAGGGAGAATCTGTCACGATTGGTTTATCAACTTCTAACACTCAATGCACAGTGCCTAGTTCTGTGACAATTAGTAACTCTGATTGGATGTTTGGACAATCTGTTACTGTCACGGCAAATGATGATTCCATTACTGATGGTGAGCAAACTTGTCTCGTTCAAACTGCCCCTTCTACTTCTAACGATCCAATTTATGCGGGTATTGATCCGGATGATTTAACAGTAACCGTCATGGATGATGAGATACCCGGCGTTGCTGTGGGTTCTATTTCCAGTGCGATTCTTGAAGGGAATCAAGGTAGCTATACCATAAAACTTGATACAAACCCATCGAGAACGGTTACAATTGATGTGACACCTGACGGACAATGTACTGTCAATCCGACTTCAGTCTCACTATCTGATACAAATGCTTCAACTATCAACGTTACTGCGAAGGACGACAGCAATATTGAGGGTGATCACAGTTGCACCATTTCTCATAGTATCAGTATTGGTGATGGTACCCACTATACTCATGCTCTTAAAGTGTCTAGCGTGACCGCTTCAATCACTGACAACGAACCTTTTGTCAAAATGACCCAAACTGCCGGTAGCTCCAGCGTAACTGAAGGCGGTGCGACTGATAGTTTTGAGGTGGTATTAAGTACCCAACCGACTCAGGATGTCACCATAACGCTTACCCCAGATAGTCAAACCACTGTTGATAATGCCACACTGACCTTTACCAATAGTGATTGGGATACTGCCCAAACCGTGATCGTAACAGCGAATGATGACAGCACGGTAGAAAACGGCCATAGCAGTACGATTAATCTCAGTGCAGCGAGTTCTGATATTAATTATGAGGGGGCAACCTTTGTGGTTGACGGCACGGTAGCAACCCATTTATCCGTGAGTATCACCGATAATGATGCCGCACCTCCAACACCAACGCCGACACCAACGCCGACACCAAGCACGACTTCTCCTGGAACAACCATAACAACAACCCCAACTGGTGGTTCAATCGTTGAATTTGCGGGTGATGGCACAGGTTCAGTTACCGCATCAGAAAAGAGTAGTGGCCCGTTTTCATGTCATTCCAGTGAAACCTGTCCAACCCAAATTCAAATTGGCTGGTATAGATTCGAGCCTACCGCTGATCAAGGTTCCGAATTTGTGGAGTGGCGCGGTGATAACTGTAAAAATGGGGAATATACCACCTCTTTTGGTGGGACGTGCATTGCGGTGTTTAAAAAGCTACCCTCACCCGATACCACACCGGATACGCCAACAGTGCCGGATACGCCAACTGTGCCGGATACGCCGGTTGTGCCGGATAGCACAAAATCCCCGGATACAGCAACTGTGCCGGATAGCACACCTTGCCCAGAGATAACGCGGCTTTATGTCAATCAAGCCGCAACCGGTGAAGACACGGGCTGTACTTGGTCAAATGCGGCTATTAACTTGCAAACCGCTCTACAAAACATTGGCACTGATGACTATCCCAGCGTCAAAGAAGTTTGGATTGCCAAAGGAACTTATTACCCCTCCACCGATGGCTCACGCAATGCCAGTTTCCAATTGCTAAACGCTGTTTCTATTTATGGAGGCTTTGCTGGCTCTGAAACCCAACTCAGTCAACGTAATAGTGCCAGCAATCCAACGATTCTCAGTGGCGATATTGGCATCGCAAACGATAACAGCGATAACAGCTTCCACGTTGTTTCTGGAAG
>JAYQWI020000470.1:0-3030 GCA_035871815.2 Candidatus Parabeggiatoa communis | reverse complement strand
CGTTCTTGGGCAAACGACAGTGGCAAGGTCTCAGGACGCTTTTGAGCCACCAAAGGCGGGCGGCTTTGGTGTTTTTGCGCTTCAAGTAATTGGGCACTTAATTGGGCAATCGTTGGGGCGTTGAACAATTCGCGTAGTGGGAGTTCAAGATTGAGGCTTTCCCGTATCCGTGACACCACCTGAGTCGCTAACAACGAATGCCCCCCCAGTTCAAAGAAATTGTCGTGAATACCTACCCGTTCAATGCTTAAAACATCTGCCCAAATGTTGGCTAACAGTTCTTCAGAAGGCGTGCGGGGGGCAACAAATCCTACCGTCTCAATTCCTAAATCTTCTTTTGCTGCCCGTTTTTCTAATGCTTTACGATCTATTTTGCCATTGGGTGTTAACGGCAAGGATTCCAATATCTGAAAATGCGCCGGCACCATGTAATCCGGCAGACGTGCTTTAAGCCATGAGCGGACTTCTTGGGTAGATACCGTGTTGTCGGTAGTAGTCAGATAGGCCACTAATCGCTTGTTTTCATCAGCCTGAGACAGAATAACTGCGGCATCTTTGACAATTTCGTGTTGGGATAACACGGCTTCGATTTCACCCAGTTCAATCCGAAAGCCGCGCAGTTTGATTTGGTTGTCTATCCGTCCAAGGTATTCTAGGTTACCATCGGGTCGCCAACGGGCTAAGTCGCCCGTTTTGTAAATCCGTTCAGGTTTGCCGAACAAAACGACTTCGATAAATTTTTCGGCTGTCAATTCGGGACGGTTGAGATAACCTCTCGCTAAGCCATCGCCAGCGATGCACAATTCGCCGGGTACACCTATAGGCATCGGTTGAGTGTTGACATCTAAGACATATAAACGGGTATTGGCAATCGGTGAACCTATCGGGGGTTGATTGCTATCTGCTGAACATTTAAACACACTGGCGCATACAGTTGCTTCGGTCGGCCCATAAGCATTGATGAAATGGCGTCCTTTACGAAAGCGATTAACTAATTCAGGGGGACAGGCCTCGCCAGCAACAACAAGATAGTGCAAATCTGGTAAAGGGTTATCAGGCAACACGCTTAAAGCTGAGGGTGGCAAGGTGACATGGGTAATGGCGTGTTGTTCAAGTATCGCAAACAGATTGTTTTGAATGGCATCGAATGGCACCAGTCGTAAAAGCGCACCACTGCACAAGCTCATCAACACTTCCCACGTCGCGGCATCAAAGCTCAAAGAAGCAAATTGCAGTACGCGACTGTTTGCAGCGGTCTGAAAATATTGCTGCTGAAACACGGCCAAATTGACAGCGCCTCGGTGTTCAAGCATGACACCTTTCGGATGCCCCGTGGAGCCTGATGTGTAAATCAGATAGGCCAACTCGTCGGGTTGACTTTGTCGAGCCGGATTTTGGGTGGATTGAGAGGCAAAGTCAGCTTGATCTAAACAAATGACTGAAGAGTCACTTACCGGCAATTGGGCTTTCAACGCACTTTGGGTGAGCAATACAGGTGTCGCACTGTCTTTAAGCAGGTAAGCAATACGCTTTGCGGGATAGTTGGGGTCTATTGGTACATAAGCCCCACCCGCTTTGAGAATGCCCAAAAGACCGATCACCATTGAAAGGGAACGTTCTACAGCAATCGCAATCAACGGATTGCGCGTCTTAATAAGTGCCGGGTGTGAGAGCAGATAATGAGCAAGCTGATTGGCTTTGTCGTTCAGTTCTTGATAGCTCAACCCCTCTCCTTCAAACACCACGGCAAGTTTTTCCGGGTTTTGTGCCACTTGCTGTTCAAATAACTCAACAATGGTCTGGTCTTTAGGATAATCGGTTTGGGTTTGATTCCACGCTTGTAATTGTTCTATTTCTGGCTCAGTTAGGATGGGCAGGGTACGAATCGGGGCAAAAGGGTTAGTTAATAGGGCCTGTAAAATCGTCATCAATCGATTTTGCAAGGCTTGGCTCTCTGCTGGCGTAAAGTAGGCAAGATTGTAGACAAAATCAAGTTTGACATCCGATTGAGCGTGAAAATCCTGCACATGGATAATCAACGGCGTTTGTTCCCATGCTTGCCACAGCAGTGTGAAATGACTTCTAACACCATTAAACTCTGTATCATAATCAAAATTTTGATACGATAAACTGATATCAAACAACTTTGAACGTCCGGTTTTATCCAAACCGATGTCTCGATTCAGTTCACTAATTGGGAAACGTTGATAACGATAATTGGCTTGCAGTGTCTTTTGAATCTGCTTGAGCAGTTCTGCAAAGTTTAAGTCTGGGTCAAAACTCAATAAGATTGGACTCATCCCCACAAATAAGCCACAAGTTTGTCTAAACTGGGCATTAGAACGGTTTAACACTGGCCATCCAAAGGTCAAGTCATCACGTTGCGCTGTGCGGGTGAAATAAACATAGAGCGCAGCCAGCAGTAGATGAGGTAAGGTGACTTGGTGTTGTTTTGCTAAGCCCTCTAACTGTTGATAAAAATCTCGTGGCAGATACAGTGCTTCGCAACCACTCCCTGCCAAATTGTTGGTGATGTGTGCGCGATAACGCGGACTGAGCAACGGGTCGGGTGCAGTAGGGTATTTATCCAACCAATAGCGGTGTTGTGCTTCAAATTTATCGGATTCAACATACGCACGGTCATCGCTGATGTAATGCCTGTATGAGTGAGCCTCTAAATCAGGTTGTTGTCCCTGAACCAGTTGGCTATAAATAGTCGCTACAGAACGGTGGAACAATGCTATACTATATCCATCAGCAATGATGTGATGATATTGCATCAACCAGTAATAGCATTCCTCACTGGTTTTCACTAAATCATCGCGAAACAGCGGTTGCCCAATCAGGTGAAATGGCTCATTAAACCGCGTTTTCATCCACGTCAATGCCGCTTGTTTCGCATCATCCTGATCTGAGAAATCCTGTACCAGCCCTGAGTTCGATAATTCTTCCTGAAACGATTGGAATGGCAAACCGTCTTCATCTTCAGTTTCGGTCAGTCTCGTTCGCAGGGCATCGTGTTTTTGTACC
>JAYQWI020000469.1:0-2661 GCA_035871815.2 Candidatus Parabeggiatoa communis | reverse complement strand
CGCATAGATAACCAAGTCAAGATGCGTGGTTTTCGGATTGAATTGGGTGAAATCGAGGCGGTACTGGGACAACACCCCAATGTGCAACAATGTGTGGTCATAACGCGAGAGGATCAACCCGGCAACCAACGCCTAGTCGCTTATATCGTATCTGAGTTCATCCCAGAGCGGATACCTTATCAGACGGAATGCCTTGCTAAATGGGATGGGAACACATTGAAACTCCGCACAGAGGATATTTCTAATCGTGGCGTTTTATTGGGGGGTGCTGTGACGCTTGATGAAAATCAAGAACTTAGCTTGCATATCCGCCTACCGGGTGAGTCTGAGGCACGTTGGTTGAAGGGAAAAGTGGCCTGGTTACAAAAAACATCATGGGCTGGCATTGAGTTCACGCTTACGCCAAACGAACAGACACTTCTTAATCAGAGTATAAAGTATCTACTTGAGACTCAGGGCCTCTTAAAAATTTTACAACGCCTCTTGACTGGAAACCTGCGCGACTACCTGAAAGAGAAGTTGCCCCACTATATGGTGCCCTCCCATTTTGAGTTACTCAATGCCTTGCCCCTGACACCTAACGGTAAAATAGATCGTAGCAAACTGTCAGCACCGGTTGATTCACCCAAACCGGAACGGGCTGCTATGCCCCAAACTGAGGTAGAACAACTGATTGCTACCGTTTGGCAAGAAGTCCTTCATGTTGATAAAGTGGGTATTTATGACAATTTCTTTGACTTGGGTGGGCATTCATTACTGATTATTCAAGTTCAAGCCAAATTGCAGACCGTTTTTGCCTTAGATATTTCAGTGGTTGAACTGTTTGAACATCCAACCATACATGCTTTGGCCCAACATTTAGGGCAAACTCAATGTACGCCTGAGTTTATTCCTGAACCTGAGCCGCGCCGTCGTAGCCAATGTCCAAGCTCTAATGAGATAGCCATTATTGGCCTGTCTGGTCGTTTTCCAGGGGCCTCCGATATTGAGATGTTCTGGCAAAATCTGCAACATGGGGTGGAATCCATTACCTTTTTTTCGGATGAAGAATTGCAGTCTTCCGGGATAGACAGGGCCACTTTAAATAAACCCAATTATGTCAAAGCCAGTGCCGTTCTGTCAGACATCGACCAGTTTGACGCTTCGTTTTTCGATATCAACCCCAAAGAAGCGGAAATGACGGATCCGCAACAGCGCCTGTTTTTGGAGTGTGCTTGGGAGGCCCTTGAAAATGCCGGTTATGAAGCGGGCACTGACGAGCAGGCCATTGGTGTTTATGCGGGCATGGGCATGAATACTTATCTACTCAACAACCTATCCAAAAACAGTGAACTGACAGACACGGTGGATGCTTACCAAGTCATGATTGGTAATGGTAACGATTTTTTGCCAACGCGCGTGTCTTACAAACTTAATTTAAAAGGGCCGAGTGTCAATGTGCAAACTGCCTGTTCCACTTCCTTGGTGGCCGTTAGTTTAGCGTGCGACAGTTTGCTGAATGGGCATTGCGATATGGCCCTGGCCGGTGGCGTGTCAATCCGCGTCCCCCATAAAAGCGGTTATTTGTATCAAGAAGGCATGATTTTGTCACCCGATGGACATTGCCGGGCCTTTGATGCCAACGCACAAGGCACAGTAGGCGGCAATGGTGTCGGTATCGTCGTCTTGAAAAGACTAGAAGAGGCGATAGCAGATGGCGACAGCATCCAGGCCATTATCAAAGGTTCCGCTACCAATAACGATGGTGCTTTGAAGGTGGGCTACACCGCTCCCAGTGTTTCAGGTCAAGCTTCAGTTATTTCCGAAGCGCAGGCTATCGCCGGGATTGAACCAGAAACCATTAGCTATATCGAAACGCATGGCACTGGCACCGAGTTAGGCGATCCCATTGAAATTGCAGCGTTGACCAAGGTTTTTGGGCAACAAAACCAGTGTGCTATCGGTTCGCTCAAAACCAATATCGGCCATACGGATGCGGCCGCAGGTGTAGCGGGTTTAATCAAAACAGTTCTCGCGCTGAAACACCAATTACTGCCACCGAGCTTGCACTTTGAACAACCGAATCCTCAGATTGATTTTGCAAATAGTCCCTTCTATGTCAATACGACACTGTCTGAATGGAAAACCAACGGAACGCCCCGCCGCGCTGGCGTGAGTTCTTTTGGCATTGGCGGTACCAATGCCCATGTTATCCTTGAAGAAGCCCCAACCCCTGAACCTTCAGGACCATCGCGCCCTTGGCAACTACTGGTGCTTTCAGCTAAAACCGCATCCGCACTGGAAACCGCAACCGCCAATCTGGCAACGTACTTAGCGCAGCATCCCGATATCAACCTTGCTGATGTCGCTTATACACTCAGTAAAGGGCGCAAGGCTTTTAAGCATAGACGCTTGTTGATTTGCCAGCACCTTGACGAGGCAACGACTGCACTGCGTACTCTCGAACCCACCTGCGTCTTTACGCATTCCCAAGCACTCAAAGAGCGGCCGGTGGTGTTTATGTTTTCAGGGCAAGGCGCACAGTATGTCAATATGGGATTGGAACTCTACCAAACTGAGCCAAGCTTTCGAGAACAAGTGGATTTCTGTTCAGAATACTTAAAACCCCATTTAGGAGTTGATTTGCGTCAGGTGTTGTACCCTAATAATGAAGAACAGATT
>JAYQWI020000468.1:0-13129 GCA_035871815.2 Candidatus Parabeggiatoa communis | reverse complement strand
ATTGGAGTGCAAAATTTATTTTGCGGTGTGATTGGAGTGCAAAATTTATTTTGCGTCGAGTTTGAATTGCAAACTAAAGTTTGCACTCCGATCCACCATCAACTCCTGATATGCCCCTCTCCCAAGACAATAAATTTTTGTGACGTTAAACCGATTAATCCTACCGGCCCTCTGGCATGAAACTTATCGGTACTGATACCAATTTCGGCCCCTAAGCCATATTCAAAACCATCGGCAAATCGGGTAGAGGCATTAACCATTACGGAGCTCGAATCGACTTCAGTCAAAAACCGCCGTGCCCGACTCCAATCTTCTGTGATAATCGCATCCGTGTGTTGAGAGCTATGTAAACGGATATGTTCTATTGCTTCATCTAAATCTTTGACCATTTTGAGGGATAAAATGGCTGCTAAATATTCGGTATCCCAATCTTCATCAGTTGCCGCTTTTATATTGGGCAATAAAGCCAGTGTCGCGGGACAACCGCGCAATTCGACACCCACGGATTGATATTTTTCGGCCAATGGGGGTAACACTTGGTTAGCAATACCTTCAGCAACCAATAAGGTTTCCATGGTATTGCAAGTACCATAGCGTTGCGTTTTCGCGTTATAGGCTACCGCGATGGCTTTTTCAAGATCAGCTTTATCATCAATGTAAGTATGACAAATGCCATCTAAATGTTTTATAACCGGAATACGGGCCTCTTGACTGATACGCTCAATTAAGCCTTTACCCCCACGCGGAATGATAACATCGACATATTCTGACAGGCGTATTAATTCACCTACTGCCGCCCTGTTAGTGGTTTCTATCACTTGCACCGCGGTTTGCGGCAACTGCGCGGCCGCCAGGCCGGCATGAATACACTGAGCAATCGCTTGATTAGAATGAATAGCCTCAGAACCGCCCCGCAAAATGCAGGCATTGCCCGATTTAAGACATAAACCGGCTGCATCGGCCGTGACATTAGGGCGCGATTCATAAATAATCCCAATCACACCTAAAGGCACACGCATTTTGCCAACCTGAATACCGCTTGGACGATAGTTTAAATCCGTTATTTCACCTATCGGATCAGGTAAGGCTATCATTTGTCGTAAACCTTCAACCATACTCGCAATGCGTGAATCATTCAAAGCTAAACGATCTAATAAGGCCGAATCTAAACCTTTCGCTTTCCCCGCATCTAAATCTTTAGCATTCGCTGCGAGCAAGGCATCCTGTTGTTGTTCTAATTGTTGGGCAATGGCTTCTAACGCATTGTTTTTACTCAGGGTTGTGGAACGCGCCAACACTTGTGCCGCTTGACGCGCATGTTGGCCTAAATGTCGCATGTTTTCTTGTAAACTCATCCAATTATCTCCCTTCTATAATAAGTCTATTGGTGTAACGTGCTGTTTTTGTGGTGAATATTATCGTGAAAAGTGAGCATTATATCATCATGCCATTCTGTTATGATGAGAACATCATAAGGCATTTAATCAAATTAATGATCTTGAAAAAGACTTATTGATTGATGCCTATTTTAAAACCACGACTAAAATAAATAGTATAAAATACTAATTATAATGGATTTTGGGGAGGGTGTTCGCCCTTACGAGAGTGATTTGGACTTGATAATAGCCACTATTCATGAAATACTGGGCCGTTTTTATTTTTTAGTTTAACATTGTTAATTTATCATTTAACATTTAACGACACATCAAACTACCGCTCAATTTTGAATTTTGATGCGTTTTAAAAACGACAGAGGTATTGATATGAAAATTTATCATCGACTACGAACGAAGTTAGTCGTTGTGTTTTTTATTGTGACTTTAATTCCGGCACTGATTACAGGCATATACGCGATACAGGTGTCGAGTAAAAGCTTGCGTAAAAATGCCCTCGCCACACAAACGGAGCAAGCCAAAACCCTAGCGCATGGCATAACCTCCTTTTTGTCGGTGGTAAGAGGTGATCTCCTGTTTCTCAGCCAGTCCATGCCAATGAAGGATTACTTGAGTCTGCGTGCCGCGATTGCCCGGAGTCAATCAGAACCACAGCCAGAAACAATGCCGCCCGATTCAGAAAAATCGGCTTTACAAACCTTCCATAACATCTTAGACAAAAAGCAACAGAATCTAGAACAGGAATTTCTAGCCCTCTCTCGCAACCGTAGAATTTATTACCAAATCCGCTATCTGGATAAAATGGGAAAAGAAGTCGTGCGAGTCGATTTTGATGGTTTGAGGACTCAAGTTATTTCTCAAGAGGCGTTACAAGACAAATCGGATCGTTACTACTTTAAAAAAACGTCTCGTTTGTCAGGTAAACAAATCTTCGTTTCACCTTTGGATCTGAACCGCGAAAAGGGGCAAATTGAAGTGCCTTATAAACCCGTCATCCGTTACGCCATTAATGTTTATGACGACAATAGGAAAAAGGCAGGGATTGTGATTTTGAATATCGATGCCAGTCAGTTTCTCAAACAGCTAGACAAGGTTCGTTTGGTTGATAACGAGGGCTATTTTTTTAATCATCCCGATCCTGAAAAAAGCTGGGGAGGCAGGAGCGATTTAAACACGAGTTATGACTTGGAAAAGGAATATCCACAGTTAGCCAACAAAATACTGGGTCAACAGGGTATCATCAGTAACCGCGATTTTACCCTTTCCTATTTGCGTGTTTCAGTACCTGCTTCACCTCATTTTTGGACTTTGATTATCCAACGTGAGACACGCGATATTCTGAAAAGTGTGACAGACTTTCGCGCTACCTTTACCTTCATTCTCATTAGTGCCATATTAATCGCTCTGCTCTTTGCGTTATTCTTTAGCGCCAAAATCACTCGTCCGATTGAGTATTTAACCCGCATTGCTGATGCTATCAGCAAAGGTGAATTGCTTGATAACCGTGTCGAAGTGAATGATAAAGGTGAAATTGGTCAACTGGCTCATGCGTTTGAACGGATGCGCGTTAGCATGATCAAATCTTTTGAAAGATTGCGTAGACAGTCAAGGAATTGATTATGAGTAGCACTACTTCGCTATTACCTTATTCTGAATTAATGGCCGAAATACATCATTTGTCATCAGAAGGGCAAACGGGCACGCTCTTTATTACATCCGATGAGGGTCATTTAGTGCGAATCCTGTTAAATGAGGGACGCATCACCTATTTAGTGTTTGATACCCGGTATCGCGGCTATGATGCGATTCCACTGATCAATACCATCAAGTTTGGCCGACTACAGTTTGCTGAAGGTGTTTTTGAAACAGCTCAAGAAGTACCCTTACCCAGTACCGACGAGATTTTGAAACTTTTTAAGGAAACCGGAACGGGTCATCTTGACATAGCTGCCCCAACAAAAGTCGCGTCTCAGGTTTCTTCTAACATGATTAAGGCGGCCGAACAAATCCAAAATGCATTGGCAAATCACATCGGGCCATTTGCAGCTATTGTTTGTGATGAATATTTTGATAATATCAACACGGGGTTTCAAACAGTGGATGAGGTTATGGCTATGATTGAGGCTGTTTCCCGAGAAATTGATGATCCGGCCGAAGAGGAAGCCTTTAAGGTACAGATTAAGAAGGAATTGAGTCGGAAAGGGCTGATTTGAGTCTGAATCAGAAATGATTTCTCTAAAATGGCCGTTACTAAAAACAGGTTTTCACGCCGTTTTGCTGTGCAAAACTTTTGCGTGAAATAAATAAACGCTAAAGACGCTAAAGACGCTAAAGACGCTAAAGGACGCTAAAGATGCCTCTTAATAAATATCTTTTTCATGCAAAAGTTTTTGCTTAAAAAACTCGTGAAATTGCGTTCTTTTGCGTCTTTTGCGTCTTTTGCGTTATTCTTTTATTGTTTTTTAGGATCAAAGATGCTTTCATCTTATCTTAAGTTAAGTGGCGCCTAAAATCATAACCCGCTACCCCAATTTCAATTTTCAAATAATGTGATCCCAGCCACTTGTAAACTCAAACGCTGCAATTCATCCCAAGGGTTACCACTTGCTACCCCTTTTATCATACGTTCAATCAATAGCGTTTGTTTTAAAAATTGCTGCCAAACATCTGGCTGTGGATATCTTTTAATCGCATTTGAAATCGCATTTTGACGTGTTCCCCAAATGCGATAAGTTTTAAACACTTGATTAATACGTTGTCCCGTTTTTAACACATAAGTCATTTGACACAAATTGCGTATTTCCCGCGTCAACACCCATGCCACTAAAATCGGCTCAACCCCTCCAGTACGTAAGCTTTGCAATTGACGAACACAGCGTGCCACATTGCCAGTTAATACCGTATCCATCCAATCAAAAACTTCAAAACGGGCACTATCAGCCACCGCTTCAAGCACGAGCACAGTTTCAAGACGGCCGCTACCATATAACAAACGCAACTTTTCAATTTCTTGGGCACAAGCCAATAAATGCCCCTCAGAACGTTCTGCAATAATATCAATCGCTTCTGCGGAGGCCTGTAAACCGTATTGCTTCATACGCCCCGCGATCCATTTTGGTAAATCTGAGACATTGATCGGCCACACTTGTATAATGACACCCTGTTCATCTAGGGTAGTAAACCATTTCGTTTTTTGTTTACTGGCATCGAGTTTATCAGCCGTTATTAATAACACTGTACCGGGGGGCAAATTACTGGTATACGCTTTCAATGCTTTAGTACCCTCATTACCAGGGGATTTATTAGCCAAACGAATTTCTAAAAGACGTTGATTAGCAAACAAAGATAGGCTATTGGCATACTGATCGAGACTGGCCCAATCAAACCCCGTTTCTACTGTTAAAACCTCTCGTTCCGTAAAACCTTGGGCACGGGCAAAAGCCCGCAAAGTGTCAGCACATTCCATCATTTGTAAGGGTTCATCCCCCGTCAACAAATAAATGGCCGCTAACCCTTGTCGTTTAAGATGATTACTGAGTTCGCTAGATTTAAGTCTCATTTCAATTTCCTACTGTTTCAGTTATCAGTTATCAGTTATCAGTTATCAATATCTGAACTGAAGATTGACATTCATCAAAAAGTGTTAAGGAACGTGCACGAAATAAAATCCTCATTCAGAATTGGCTATTCCCTTATTATCACTATCTTGATAAAAAGTTGTCGTTTTCACGCAAAAGTTTTGCGTGAAAAGTTATTTTATGCACGTTCCTAAACCGTTTTATTCAATAGTCAGATTGATCTTAATAAATTAATCGTTTTTTCATGATGAGACAATCCTGAAGATAACAAAAGACTAATGATAACTGATAACTGATAACTGATAACTGATAACTGATAACTGATAACTGATATCAATCGTTTGAAAATTGATAATTGAAAATTGATAATTGTTCTGTCGTCTCTGCAAGAGTGATCGCATCCCACTGTTGATTAATTTCACTATATTCCTGTTCATTAATCTTAAACTGTTTCGTATGAGTGCCCTCACATAACGGACAAATAGGATTAGGCAATGCGTTTTGAGTGCGTGTGGGCAAAATACCCCCGTACTGGCACTCCCATCTCACATTGATAATGAGATCACAATCCAAGCATTCTATTTTGTAATAAGTCGGGCGAGGCAAAGCACATTTAGAATATTGTAGTGGGATACGTTTAAAATGATTAACTTCCAACCCTTTTTTATTAGACATGAACATCGAATTATACACTTTTGAAAGATTTTGAGGTGATTTGGAAACCGAACACTAAAATGGCGTAAAATTGATATGATATCAACACTGAGATCACAGAGGAACACAGAGGAACACAGAGGTGCAAATATGATTATAATTGCAGTAGAGACGCACTGCCGTGCGTCTCTACGTGAACGTGGCTTCTGGCCGCAAAACGCCTCCCAAACCCTTGAACTCCTGCAAATCCTGAAATTTTGAAATCCTTAAATCCTTAAATTCTGCAACTCATGCAACTCCTGAACTCTTGAACTCCCAATGATCAACGAAGAAAGCTTAACAAAGCGTATTCCACGCAAAAGTTTTGGCGCACCAAAACTTTTGCGTGGAATTCTTATTCCTCTTGGCTTGACGCTACTCATTTTGCTAACCGTTTCTATTGTCAGTATTTACTGGCTTCAACGACTGCATCTCAATGAAAAAGTAGAAGTGCATCTTAAGGAAGTGGAACAATTGTTCCAAATGAAACAGGATGAAGAGGCTAAGGTTTTAGAAAGCCAGATTAACTTGTTGCAATTGAATAAAAATCTACAAACGGCATACCTTGCCAAGGATAGAGAAGCATTACTTCGTCATACGCTCCCCTTTTTTAACACTATCCAAGCTAAATACCAAGTCACACACTTTTATTTTATTGAAGTGGACAAGGTTTGCTTTTTGCGCGTACATAATCCGCCACGCTATGGCGATATCATAGAGCGATTTACCTTGGCAGATGCGATGCGTCAAGATGTACCCGTTTCTGGTATTGAATTAGGTCGATTTGGGACGTTTACCCTCCGTGTCGTCTACCCTTGGCGAGTCAACGGTGAATTGATTGGTTATATTGAACTGGGTAAAGAAATTGAACACATTACCCAAGCACTCAAGAAAATCATTCAAGTCGAACTCTTTTTTACCCTTAATAAATCTTTTCTTAAACGTGCTGATTGGGAAGAAGGTTTAAAAATGATGGAGCGCACCGGAAACTGGGCATTACTCCAAGATGCCGTTATCATTGATCAAACCCTGTCGGCAATACCGAAAATGCTCAAAGAATCCTTAGAACACTTATCATCCTATTCTCAATCTGAACACCTTGCCACGATTTTTCACAGTGCTGATAAACAATATTATGCGGGATTGGTACCCTTGATTGACGCGGGCCATCGAAAATTGGGTGAAATCATTGTTTTTAATGATGTTTCAGAACAAGAAGCCGCATTACAAACCTTAGCTCGCCTCTTGATCAGCATTTCTGTTATTATCGGCAGCCTCTTGTTTGGATTGTTTTATTTCTTAATTATTCGTATCGAATCTCAGCTTATCAAAGCGCACGAGGCGATGGTAGCGAATGAAAAAATAAAAGATGAATTTTTGGCCAATACTTCCCATGAACTGCGTACACCGCTGAATGGGATTATCGGCATTGCTGAATCTATGATCGACGGCGCAACGGGAATATTATCTCCACAAACATGCTCTAATCTCGCCATGATTGTAGCCAGTGGTCGGCGTTTAGCTTACTTAGTTAATGACATTTTAGATTTTTCTAAACTCAAACAGCATGAGATTGTGCTGCAACAGAAACCGGTGAATCTGCGAGAAATGGTTGAAACCATTTTGATGATTACGCAACCCTTGAAGGGGCAAAAAACTTTACAACTGATTAATGCCATTGATCCAAACTTGCCACCTGCTAATGCGGATGAGGATCGTGTACAGCAAATTCTATATAACCTGATTGGTAATGCAATTAAATTTACGGCATGTGGCAGGATAGAAATTTCTGCTCAAATAGTAGATGATGATTTAAGCATTTGCGTGTCTGACAGCGGAATTGGCATTCCTGCTGACAAATTAGAACGCATTTTTGAAGCGTTTGAACAAGCAGAAGGTTCTACCGCTAGAAACTACAGTGGCACAGGACTGGGATTAGCGGTGACGAAACAGCTTGTTAATTTACATCACGGGAAAATTTGGGTTGAATCAATTCAAGGCGTGGGTTCAGAGTTTATTTTCACCTTGCCCATCGCTGAAGGAGAAAGCGAAAGCATACAGCATCAATCCACTTTTTTGAACTATCTGTCTGAAAAAGCAATACCTTCTGAATTATCAACGAGCGTGCTGGTGAATCCTCAATCATCAACAGCAAGCGATTTTGAATCTAAGGAATGGTTCAAAATCCTGATTGTCGATGATGAACCTGTCAATCTTCAAGTCTTGATCAATCATCTATCGTTACAAAACTATGCCATTACTCAAGCCTCATCTGGCCCAGAAGCCTTAGCATTATTACAAGAAAACGCTTTTAAACCCGATTTGATTTTACTGGATGTCATGATGCCTGAAATGACAGGGTATGAAGTTTGCCAAAAAATCCGCGAGCATTTTCCAGCCACAGTATTACCCATTTTGATGTTGACAGCCAAAAATCAAACCACTGATCTCGTAGAAGGTTTGAATGTCGGTGCCAATGATTATCTCACTAAACCCATTTCTAAACAAGAATTGTTAGCCAGAATAAAGACTCATCTTCAGTTGTCTCAAGCTAACCGTACCGAATACCACTTTGCCTATATCCGTCACCTCACGGATTCTCAAGAACTCGAAAAAGAACATACGCGCTATATTCAAGAACTTGACGAACTGAACACGGCTTATGAACGTTTTATACCCAAAAAATTTTTAAGCTTGTTAGACAAACACAGCATTCTTGAAGTTCAATTGGGCGATCAAGTTGAAAAGGAAATGACGATATTGTTTTCTGATATTCGAAATTTTACATCACTTTCGGAAAACATGACACCACCGGACAATTTTAAGTTTATCAATGCCTATTTAAGTCGAATGGAACCGATTATTGCTCAACATAATGGTTTTATTGATAAATATATTGGAGATGCCATTATGGCCCTATTTCCCAATGCGGATGATGCCGTGCAAGCTGCGCTTGGCATGTTAAATCGATTGACGCAATACAATATGACGCGAGGTCGTCCAGGACGGCCTCTCCTCAAAATTGGTATTGGCCTCAACACAGGTTCACTCATGCTGGGTACGGTAGGGGGCGAAAATCGCATGGAAGGCACAGTGATTTCTGATGCCGTCAATTTAGCCTCTCGTGTTGAAGACTTAACCAAAATCTACAATACGGCATTGTTAATTACCGAGCAAACCTATCTGAAATTAACAGATCCATGGGCATATCAGATTCGAGTCATTGATGCAGTGATACCCAAAGGAAAATCTGAGGAAGTCACGATTTACGAAATTTTTGATGCGGAGCCCCCTGAAAGCTTGAACTTAAAATATGAAACACGCGATAATTTTGAACTCGGTTTTGTACTCTATCATTCAGAAGAAGTGATTGAGGCTAAAACACTTTTTGAACAAGTTTTAGCGATAAATCAGCACGATAAAGCGGCACAGGTTTATCTCAAACGCTGTGAACATTTTCCAAAATACAATGCTTGACAATTATATAAATGTAAGGTGGGTAAGTGCTAAGCGTCGAAACTAACTTGCCCCCCCATTTGGCTAAAATCGTGCCTAAGCAAAATAAATTTGGAACGAAAATGGGCAGTCTAAAAATAAATTGGGTTTGAAAATCGGGCCTTCAAGATTTATCAATATGACCCTTTTTTTAGAAATGCCTCCCGTTTTTGTGTGCAAAAACTTTTGCGTGAAATCTAAAATTGATACTCAGAAAAGATGGGTTATAATATCTGACAAGCATAAGATTGTGATTATTTTTTGAATCTTGCGGATTACCGTTTTTATTGATAAACCTTTATAAGGAGTTAAAAATGATGTATTGGCTACTGACCCTCATGACCCTAAGTTTATTAGGTATTATTGCAATGGGGATTTATTTTGAAATACGCCCCTTATCTCAACAAACCAATGGGCAGCGCTGGCTAAAAAGCACGGTGGGTGTGAATTTATTGACCTTTGTTTTGGCACAAATGGGTTTATTGTTTTTGGGGATTCAAGACGTGATGGCAGAACCCGTTGCAACTGAAGCCGCTCGTGAAATCACCGTTGGCTTAGGCTTAGCGATGATTGGTGTCGGTATTCCAACCGCTTTTGCCTGCATCGGTGCTGGCATAGCCGTCGGCCCTGTGGGTGCCGCTTCGTTAGCCGTCATTGCTGAAAAGCCAGAAACCTTTGGACGAACATTAGTTTATCTCGGTTTAGCTGAAGGGATCGCGATTTATGGGCTGGTTGTCAGTATTTTATTATTAGGGAAATTGTGATGAGGCTGATTTTCATGGGCAGTCATGCCTTAGCGGAAGGGTTTGCCTTACTGGGTTTTGAAACCTTTCCCAATGCCACGACTGAGCAAGTTGAAAGCACATTGTCAGGTTTATTAAAAAACAAAGGAAAAGCCTTAATTTTTCTTGAAGATAACTTGACTCAGCAACCCGGGCCCTCTTTTTTACGGGCCCGCACAGAGGCAGCCGGCATTATTATTACAGAAATTCCGCCACTGAGTGCCCCAGAAACTTATCGTCCAGCAGTCGAAGAACTGGTTGCACGGGTATTAGGCCCCTCAGTGCTAGACAAACCCAGTTAACGAACTGATTTTCGGACATTGAAAGAAAAATAAACGCTAAAGACGCTAAAGACGCTATCTTTCGTTCTTAATCACTTGCGTCTCTTGCGTCTCTTGCGTCTCTTGCGTTTTATTTTTTTAATACAGTGACATAAAAAACGACCTGCCAAAGGTAAAAAAATGAGTACCGAAACCCAGCTTCAACAATTAGAAAGTGCCATTCGTAAACGGGCACAAACTCTCGCAGACAATCAACTTTTAGCGGCTCAACAAAAACACGATCAAATTTTGGCGGATGCGACTAAACGTTTAAACAAGCGTGAGGAGCGCGAAACGGAAATCGCCAAAGCCGCAGCGGAGCAAGCTTATCGTCGTCGTGTTCAAGCCAGCGAAATTAAAATGCAGGCCGAGTTAGATCAATTGCGTTGGACATTATTGCAATCCGTGATGAGCCTTCTACATGAACATTTAAGACAATTGAGTCAACAGGAAGAAAGCTATGTCAACCTGTTAAAACAGTACCTGAAAAATGCGGTTTCCCTGTTTGAAGATCAAGAATTAGTCGTTGAAGTCAATGCTGATGATCATGCTTTACTCGCGCCACAATGGGAAGTTTTCGTTAAGGATTGCGTATCTGAAAAACAATGTACCCTGTCTGTCAGTACACAGTCGTTTTCTGGCGGGTTATTGGTACGCAATAAAGCGGATCGGATTCGTATAGATAACACTTTTGAAGGCCTGATTGCACGTTTGGAAAGCGATATCTATCAAGCCATTATGGCACAGTTGTTTGCTTCTGCAACCCCAACAAGGAATCTATAAATGTCTGACGTTACTGGAGAAATCATTGGCATCAACGGGCCTATTGTCACGGTACAACTTCCCGGTATTCGCAACAGCGAACAAGTGCGTGTCGGGCAGTTAGGTTTAATGGGAGAAGTCATCCGTTTGGAAGGCAACCAGGCCACTGTGCAGGTGTACGAATCCACAGAATCCCTCCGGCCAGGTGAAACGGTTCAAGCACTAGGGCATCCGCTGTCAGTGGAATTAGGCCCAGGGCTGTTAGGACAAATTTTTGACGGTGTGCAACGCCCCTTAGCCTCTATTTTTGCAGAAAGCGGTGATTATATCAGTCGCGGTTTAACGCTTGATCCCTTATCGCGTGACACCGTCTGGAATTTTACTTCTAATCATCGGTTGCCATTAGGTACGCAAGTCACACCCGGCACATTACTGGGCAAAGTGCAGGAAACAGCCACTATCAGTCACCCTATTTTGGTGCCTCCTTATTGTCAGGGTGAATTGGTTGAACTGGCTCATGCCGGTGAATATACGATTGAGCAAGAAATTGCACAAATCAAACAAGATAACGGCGAAATCAAAAGCTTAAGCCTGTTTCACCGCTGGCCAGTGCGTACTCCGCGCCCTTATCAAAACCGCGATCATGCCGTATTGCCATTACTCACCGGACAACGCATCTTAGATACTTTCTTTCCCTTACTGAAAGGGGGTAAAGGCGCAGTACCCGGGCCATTTGGTGCCGGCAAAACCATGTTACAACAACAAATAGCGCGCTGGGCTAATGCTGATATAGTGATTTATGTTGGCTGTGGAGAACGGGGTAATGAATTGGTTGATATTTTAGAAAGCTTCCCAGAATTGACCGATCCCCACACAGGCCGTTCTTTGATGGAACGTACCTTGCTGATTGCCAATACCTCCAATATGCCAGTGGTGGCGCGAGAAGCGTCTATTTATGTCGGTGTCACGATAGCCGAATATTATCGAGACTTAGGCTACGATGTCGTCATGGTAGCCGATTCCACCAGTCGTTGGGCAGAAGCCTTGCGCGAAGTCGGCGGACGCTTAGGGCAAATGCCCGTAGAAGAAGGTTATCCCGCTTATTTAGCTTCCCGACTCGCCGCGTTTTATGAACGGGCCGGGCGCGTAACCACCTTGGGCAATCAAAAAGCCTCCGTCACATTGATTGGCGCAGTTTCCCCGCCTGGCGGTGATTTTTCAGAACCCGTTACCAGCCACACCAAAGAAATCGTACAAACCTTTTGGGCCTTATCCAAAGAACTGGCCGATGCGCGCCATTATCCCTCAATAGACTGGAATGACAGCTTTTCAGATTACGTCAGCACCGCTCAACAATGGTGGGCAGAAAACATTGACAGCCACTGGCAAGAATACCGAAATGAGGCCTTAAAATTACTGGCTCATGCTGATGAATTAGCGCGTATTGTCAACCTCGTTGGGCCCGAAGCCCTGTCACCCGCACAACGTTGGATATTAGAAGGTGCCGCCCTGATTCGAGAAGGCGTTTTACAACAAAGCGCCGTGGATGAAATAGACAGTTTTTGTTCACCCAAAAAACAAATGCGACTACTCAGTTTTATGCTCAATATTTATCATGAAGGCATCAGCTTGCTAGAAGTCGGCGTACCCGTGCAACAACTTTCTGATTTATCCATTTTAGCGCGGGCACGGCGTATTAAATCCGAATTGAGCAATGCCGAAATTGACAACCCCGATTTTGATCAAGAAATTCAGGCTGCATTTGATAAAATTCGGGCAGAATACGGGTATGAAAAGGAAGCCGTTGTGGCATAAATATAGCGTTTCCCTATTGAATAAAGTACCGTTATATCAAGAAAATCGAACCGCAAAATAAATTTTGCACTCCAAGAAGGCCGCAAAATAAATTTTGCACTCCAAGAAGGCCGCAAAATAAATTTTGCCGATAATGCTCAACACAAAAAAGAAATCAAATACACCACTCACTGCTGAAGAAATGGAAGAACATTTAGATGAATTTCTGATTGCCATTTTGTCTTCACGACGTACTGCGGCCGGTGTGGCGAAAATGCTGGCAACCTGTGATTGTCAACAACAACTATTTG
>JAYQWI020000467.1:0-2250 GCA_035871815.2 Candidatus Parabeggiatoa communis | reverse complement strand
ATTGAGTGTATTATTAAGTTGTTGCAACCATATATCGTACAGTTCTAATTTACCAAATGCACCTGGTACACTGATACAAGGAATATTCAACTCTCCAGTACCTGCATTATAACTAGCAATGCAGTCTCCAGTCGCTGTTGTTGTCGTACCTGTTATACTAATGCCGCAAGAACTAGGATTACTAACACATTGTTGGGTGCCTTCTTGTTTGCCTTTTTCAAAAAAATCATTGCTATCTAAATTTGTTACACTAATACCACAAGAACTAGGATTGCTCACACATTGTTGGGTACCTTCTTGTTTGCCTTTTTCAAATTCTTCGGCAAGTAAAATATTCGAGGGTATCGTGGAAGGACATGTTGGGCGTGAGTCATCATCAGTTGTATTTGTTGTTGTATTATTGGAGGTAGAGCCTGTCACTTTTAAAGAATAAAGCTCTTCAGCACTGTTATAAAAAGCTGCTTTTCCTATCCCTCTTACAAATAACTGAGTATAAATTGTATCAGCTTTTAAACTGACCTTTTTAGAAAAAATGTCGTTTGCATAAAGCTTAGCAATATTGTTAGCAACGGATAGTTTCCACTCGTTTTTTGAACCACCAGAGTTGATAGCATCGCTTTGGTCACTACCTGCGGATTCATTTCCAGCGTAAAGAGACGCGCCATCTATTCTAATTTTATAGACCTCATCGTCTGAAATGAGAAAAACTTCTATCCTGCCAGATTCTTCAAAAATAATTTCAAAATCACCAGACAGATTGACATTAAACTTCAATGTACCACTCTCGTCAGATTCTGTTCCCGTTATCCACTTTTCTCCTGTTTGCTCATCTTGTCTGACAATAATGTTTTCTCCATAAGCAGGTTTATCTCCTTCCTGATAATCTTGCAAATTCAAGAAATCAGTTGCAGCAAAACTCAGTTGCGTAATACTCAATAAAATGAGTGCAGAAAATAATCTGAACATAAAAGCCTCTCCTTATCATGACTTTCGTAGTAAAATACAAAGATAATCAATTTATTTTAATATAACCAGAGCGTTAAACTAGCAATTTCAATAGTGAGAGTAACGATAATGAAATTAAATGAAAAAATCCGCTTTATGCGTCAATCAAAAGGTTGGTCACAAGAAGAAACCGCAGATAAATTACAAATGTCAGTCAGTGGATACGCTAATATCGAACGTGGTGAAACCGATGTAAAAATATCCAGATTAGAAAATATTGCAGAAGTTTTTGAGATAGATTTATTGGAATTATTGAATTTCGCTGAAAAAAATACGTTTTATTTTGAAGGAAGTAATCAACAAATTTTACAAAATGTGAAACAAGTTTCCTTTGCGACAAATCAACATGAATTAGAAAAAGCTCAATTATTATTAAAAGAAAAAAATGAACGTATTAAAAGCCTTGAACAACAAATTGAACAGTTAAAAGAAATCAATCAACTGTTAAAACAAAATAACAAACTAGACTAACATTTTGTCATCTTTATTATTTATAATTATTTATAAAGGGAAGGAATAGAGTTTGTGTAGAATAGCGGACAAGAAAAAGCCCTCAACATCTAAGATGTAGAGGGCTAGAATTAAAGCCTTGGCAGTGACCTACTTTCACATGGGGAAACCCCACACTATCATCGGCGCTAAGTGGTTTCACTTCCGAGTTCGGGATGGAATCGGGTGGTTCACACTCGCTATGGCCGCCAAGAAAATCGGCTTTTTTAAGCTTTTTACTTATAGTAAATATCAGCTCAAAATAATAGATTCAGTAAAGAAAGTTTCATTGCACACTGTGCATTTCAAACAAACCAACTTTTTATTTCAAAAGTTTTGGGTGTTATATGGTCAAGTCTCACGGTCAATTAGTACAAGTTAGCTTCATACATTACTGCACTTCCACACCTTGCCTATCAACGTTGTAGTCTTCAACGAACCTTTAGAGACTTATAGTCTGGGAGAATTTATCTTGAAGGAGGCTTCCCGCTTAGATGCTTTCAGCGGTTATCCCGTCCGTATATAGCTACCCAGCAATGCCATTGGCATGACAACTGGAACACCAGTGATACGTTCATTCCGGTCCTCTCGTACTAGGAACAACTCTTCTCAATTCTCCAACGCCCACGGCAGATAGGGACCGAACTGTCTCACGACGTTCTAAACCCAGCTCGCGTACCACTTTAAATGGCGAACAGCCATACCCTTGGGACCGACTACAGCCCCAGGATGTGATGAGCCGACATCGAGGTGCCA
>JAYQWI020000466.1:0-5353 GCA_035871815.2 Candidatus Parabeggiatoa communis | reverse complement strand
TATTATTTAAATCAATCAATCGGCATTGCAGTCTAAAGTGGGCATCAGAGGTTTCTAAATCAAGGGTCGAAATAAAATCAATGAAGTCCTCAAATTTCTGTAACTCCTCAGGCGATTTGCCATAAAAAGCAAAAATATCTCTATTTCTACCTCCCTTTCTATTTAAGTGTATGGCTTTGCTCAACCAGCAGGATACCAAGCGATCCCAAGGGTTACGTACAAAAGCAAATCGAAAATAGTTTTGATAGTACTTTGGAGAATAAAAAACTCGGTGAGGGTGAGCCGCTTCAAGCGGTATATTATGATTGTCAAGATGCCCAACAATAGTCCGGGTACAGACCTTTGCAACACGAAACCAGAGAAACCGCTTTTCTTTGCTTGTTGTAATATTATATAGGTGATCAGAAGGTATAAAGGGAAAATGATTGAGTGTCGCATAAAATCTTTGCGACATATTGCTCATGAAGGTCAATTGTTTGGGTTGTCCAGGAAGGGTGCGCATTGTTTTTCGTTTACGTTTGTAGGTTATGTATTTAAGTAAGAATTATCGTAGATATCGCTTTCTCAGTAATATTTTGGCCGTTGACCTGACTGGCTGTTCAGGCAATCTTTATCTTATGTTTGTCCAACTCTTGGAGCGCCACTTGCCCATCATTGATTAGCGGCAAGGCCTGCTCACCGTAAATAATGTCTAGGCCGAACCAGGAAAGAATTTCAAGGGCTCGGTCGATTTGAGAGGGCGTACATCTGGCCTGCCAACCGGTCAACAAGTTCTCTCCCTTGGTAATGGCGCTGTGGGGCATGGCTAGAGAAGACGGGCGATGCTGCAAATCGGCCAAACCGCTCGGAAGCCGATTACTGCCCAAGAATTCGTAGAGACGCTGGAGTTCGTTCCAAAATTTAATACAAAGATGCTCGTAAAATACAACATGTACTTCACCAGGCTGGAACTGCATGAGCGGCACAGCATTCTCAATGGCCCAGGTACAGAGATGCTGTTCAAAGGGATCGGTTATTGCCGTCAGGCGTGGTGCAATGGGCTCAAGAAAGTCTTCAATCAGTTTCGGTTGTTGCAGGTATTCGTCCAGATGGAACTCCCAGCCGAGTTCCAAGCGCGACATGGCGACCGCACAAGGGTGGCGCATTAAGAAAATCATGGGTAGAACCGGATAGTGGGTCTTGATCCACCTGACCAGCATATTAGCACGAATATCCTTGATCAGGATATGAACGGTGGTGGCGGTATTGGGCCGTCGGTTGACCCAAGGATGATCTACCTCTCCGGCCAGAATGGCGCGGATCGGGGTAGTGTAGCGTGGTTCCTGTGATGTGGGCCTTAGGTATTGGCTATGGAACACAAAATGGCGAACGGACTCGACCTTACGCGCATTGAACGGCTCAAACAGGAGCCGGTAGGTCGATTCGCAATTCAGGAGTTCGGCCAACCAAGTGGTTCCACTGCGGCCACTGCCGAAGATCAGGGTGGTGTGGGGATTATTGGTCATGATTCATGCTTTCCTGGTAGTGCTGGATTTTCGCTTTGAGCGTTTTTATTTTGTCATGAAGTTCGCTGTTTTCTCGGTGTAATGCACCCCAAAGCGGGATACCAATTTCAGCCAATGCCTGCTGGGATGGTGCAGCACAGGGGTTCGATAGGGTTGGGTCAAGGGAATCAAAAAGCGACTCCTGTCCCAGAAACTCACGGGCGATGCGCCGGTTTTCCTCGGCAAACTGGTCCAGAATTCGTTGTGCCCATTCGGAGCTGAGCAGTGTTGTCTTTTGGTCACTGAAGCCCGCCGAGGCGAGGAGCTGCTTATTTAACGTTCTATGGCGTGACTCATCGCCAGCGGAATGACGTTGTAGGGTTTCCATGATCAGAATGAGTTCAGCAGGTGGCGAGGGATTGCGCACAGGCGGAAGACTGTAGTTCGGGTCGAAGGAAAGCTCAACGGCCTCCAGGAAATCCTGATACAACTGGGTTTGGGGTTGATCAGCTTTGACGCTTTTGAGCACAATATTCTTGTGGCCAAAGACCTTTGCCAGCGCCGCAAGGCGATGATAGTAGTGACTGTAGCTTGTTGTGTCATTCAACTCTGTATCAACGAAGGCGGAAATACCTTGGCATATCCGTCCGGTCTTGACCAACTGAGCGTATCGAGATTCAAGGAACTCATCTTGGCGACGCAAAAAAACCAGTACTTTTAGCTGATAACCCAGATGCTCAAAGGCGGCTTTCAGCACCTTGGGTTCGAGACGTAGAAATAAATGTTCGCTGGAGATGAGGACATGATCGGCATTTTCGGAGCGGATGTGGCCATGCAGCTCCGCTAGGCTGGCCTCGGGGGATAGGATTTTAATCTCGGCTCCGAGCCAACTGGGGCGTGTACCCGCGAGGGCGTGGGCCAATCCACTGTGCCCGTTGTGTTGCGGCCAATAGTAGCTACCTTCCGTGGGAAAATAGTAGCCTTGGGCGCGCAGCCGCTCTTTATTCCGAAACAAGAAACCTTGGAGTGATGTCGAGCCTGTTTTGTGAGTACCGATATGCAGGGTTAGGGTTCTCATGCTTGACCCCCTTGCGCCCCAAGCTGTGCATACTCGGCTTCAAGATTAGCCAGGGTCGCCCGGAAAAACTGATTGCGCTCCTGTTCTTGAGCCCACATCTGGACCACCGTTCGGGCCACAGTCGCCGTGCTTAACCTTGGGAACGCCGTCCAAGAGGCCTCGCGATCCGATATCTCGGGATAAAAGAGTTGTCCATCCTCCCTACCGAGAAATTCTCGGGCGACGCGTGCGTTGTCTTCCCGATAGTGCTCAAGAATCTGCCAACGCAATTCGGGTGACATGGGTTGATAGTCTTCAAGTGCCATAAATTTAGGCATATCCCTCAACAGATAGTTAAAGCGTAAGTGTTCGTTGCGCGCCAGCTTGGCCTGACTATTAAAGAGACGCATGATATCAATCAATTCCTGTGGCAGCGATTTATTCATGGGTTCGGGTATCTCGAATGCTTCGGATTGGGCGATGTCCAATACTTTTAGACAATCTTGAATGAGATCACCACCAACCAATTGTGAAGGCTCGAAGACGCGCACCATGACATTTTCCTGTCCGAAGACTCGGGCAAATTGAGACAAGAGGGGGTAGAAGTTAAACAGCGACTCGGCATCGCCTAACTCGATATGTACAAACTCATCAAAGGTACCAATGTGATGGCGGTCGGGGAGGCGCAAATCCGCGGTCTTAATGCACTGGTTGTAGGCTGAGAGCAGCAATGAGTCTTGGCGACGGAGGTAAGCAAGAATGCGCACTTGGTAGGGAAAGCCCTCAAATAGGGTTCCCAAGGTTTCCGGCACATTGTTATGCCACAATTCCTCAGCTGAGAGCAGTATATTGGGGCAATTGGATGCCTCAATATGGGCCATAAGTTCCTGGTGACAGGCGGGTAGGCTAAACTCCATATCTGCTGGATCGGTCCACCAAAATCGATAATGGGGCCCCTTTAGTGCTCGGGCCCACACATGCTGGGCCATTTGGTGAAAATAGCGTCCCTCGGTTGGGTAATAAACCCCCAGCTGGGTAAGCTGCGCCTGATTTTTGCTACAAAAGGCTTGTAGACTCGTGCTGCCAGTTTTGGGTAAGCCAATATGGAGGGTAATGGTTTTCATTTGACAAACTCCTTATCAGTTTCTCCCACAGCGCAATCGTAGATTGGTCTTAGGGTTCCAAGGTTCACCACGGGCTGGCGCAGTATCGGATCACGGAGAATGCGGAGAAAATCCCCGTGGTGTGGGTGGGTTGGCGCGGTAATATTTTTTGCTTGGTATTCCGCTGGCGTTTGCCCCCAAGGATCCAACTTTTTTAGAAAGGTTTCGTCAAAACCGTACTGTTGGGTGAGCCGCAGCATGTCCGGGATTTGAGTGTAGTTATCTTGTTGAATGATAAAAACCAACACGACCCGTTCCAGTTCGCCTGAAGCGCGTAGGCGTGAAATAAACGGAAAGTTCCCCAAAAGCTTGGATAATTCACCGCCCCGGCGGAGCCGTCGGTAGCTTTCCGGCTCGGTAGCATCTACCGAGATCACGGCACGCCGACAAAGTCCCTTCAAACTGAGCTTTTCCCAGTTGGCCTCAGTAAATTGCAAGCCATTGGTGAAGAGATCAATCCGCAAGTGCGGGTAATCGTTGCGATTGATCCGTTGCAAGATGTAGCGGAAATGCTTGCTGGCAAAAGCGTCTCCTGAGCCGGTGATCTCTACGATTCGCGCGTCCGCCAATAAGGGCAGGACCACCGCATCGGTAATCTCGCGTAAGCGTTGGGTCTCAACATCGCTCAGCTTATACACCTGATTTCGACACGACGGGCAGGACAGGTTACAGGAAGCATCGTGATTGAGTTTTAGCTGTCGTGGTTTGGTGCGGAGTGCGACCTGCTGATGCTTCAGGATCGCTTGCAACTCCGGCGACTGGACCGCATCGCGCAAAGGCAACATCCGGTTAAGGATCCGTGGGCAGCGACTCCGGCTACAATAGGAGAATCGCCCCGCCAATACCGATGCCCGGATCTTTTGGGCCACCTCGGAATTCCAGATATTTTCTGCGGAATCGGTATTGAAGTTACCAATGGGAATATCCAACCAGCTATCACAGCAAAATTTTACATCGCCGTTTCGGCGGGTTTCCAGCCGTTCAAACGGTGCGTCGCAAAAGCGGGTGCTCAGATCGGCTTCATCCTCCGGTGACCACCCTGGCTGATTATCGGCCCTTTTGAGTGTTTCAACCAGGCGCTGGGTGTAGAGATCCTTCGGTTGCTGTGCCAGTACGCTATTGGCCAAGGCCAAGCCTTTAGCATAATTCCCCTGTGTCTGGCAGGCAGTCGCGGCCACTATGGATCCCAGGAGTGAAACATCGCACGCCTTGAGGTATTCGCGGGAGCTTTGGCTACGCCACCAAGCACCCAACGCGTAGCGTGCTGTGTTCACCTTATCAACGAGCTCGCACAATGCCTCAATTTGAAACTGATCGCCTAGATGTTCATAGGCTGCTTTGGCCACGGCCATTTGCTGGGTCCGATCTCGGCGACGATAGCCCCCGTCGACTTTCCCCTCTTGGGTCGATGGAATTGCTTCCCATCGGTTATCTAGGCCCAGGCGTTCGAGTGCTGATGTCATGGCGCGCAGATGATTGCGGCACATTTCTGCGCGATGCACAACGGATGTATTCTCGCCATGACTGCGGTACTGATAGAGTGGATCGGGTATATGCATAATCTCGCAGATCGCACTGAACTTAAGGGCTAGGTCGTAGTCTTCGGCATTTTGCAGACGTTCATCAAATCCATCTGTACGACTCCAATC
>JAYQWI020000465.1:0-3684 GCA_035871815.2 Candidatus Parabeggiatoa communis | reverse complement strand
TTGGTGGGCCGTGTAGGGATTGAACCTACGACACGCTGATTAAGAGTCAGCCGCTCTACCAACTGAGCTAACGGCCCCTATTTATTATTATAATAGGGTCAAACTTTGGTGGGCCGTGTAGGGATTGAACCTACGACAGGCTGATTAAGAGTCAGCTGCTCTACCAACTGAGCTAACGGCCCCATCAGGGTGAAAGTGCATTCTACTAAAAATTCATTCTTCACAGCAAGTCTTTTGTGATATTTAATGCTAACTTGTCAACCCATTCTCTGATAAATATTTAATCAGATTGCTTTGTCAACCGATGGTACTTTTCCCGCAATTCTTCTTTGCTTTCAACATGATTCTTGTCTTTGGGGATACAATCTACCGGACAAACCTCCACGCATTGCGTGGTTTCGTAGTGTCCAACACATTCAGTACAAAGATTAGGGTCAATAACATAAATTTCCTCTCCTTGACTAATCGCTCCATTAGGACATTCGGGTTCACAGACATCGCAATTAATGCAGTCATCAGTAATATAAAGTGCCATGACAGTATTCCAGACTAAAAAACTAAGGATAGGTATCTTAGCACACAGATTGAGAAAGTGCATCCCGCACCACAGAGGGAACAAAGTTATCAATAGGGCCACCTAAAGCCGCAATCTCTCGCACCAGTGAAGAAGAAACATAAGTATATTCTGTTGCTGGGGTAAGAAATATGGTCTCAACTTCAGGGATCAAGGTACGATTCATACCCGCCATTTGAAACTCATACTCAAAATCTGACACGGCCCGCAACCCGCGCACAATGACCTGCGCTTCACACTGTTTAGCCAATGCAGCAAGCAGACCTTCAAAACCCAGCACAGTGACATTAACAACATCGGCCAAGGCTACTTGTGCAAACTCAACACGTTTTTCTAAGGTAAACGTAGGGGCTTTAGTCGGGTTTATTGCCACTGCAACGGTAACTTGTTCAAATAATTTGGCAGCACGCTTGACAATATCAACATGCCCTTTCGTAATAGGATCAAACGTACCCGGATAAATCGCTTTTATTCCCATTTTTTTAGTTATCAGTTCCAAGTTAAAGTTTTGGTTTAGCAAAAAACTTTAGACGGAAAACCCGCTTTTAGACTAGCCCATTGGGAAAATGGATTGGTCATATTTTTCATAGCCAACATAAAAATAGTCTTCTTAAATTTGTAATTTAAATTGACCTAATTCGTTATTCGCCATTCAATATTGACCCAATGCAAAAGGAGCAAAGGTATTAATAGTTATTATCAACCCTATTTAGAAATCACAAAAATGTCATTTAATTTATCTAAAAGCATTCTGTTAGTATCAATAGTCAATAAAGAATAAACAATTCTATCGTATTAATTTCTAAAATGACAGTCTAGCTTTGAAATTGTAGCCCAAGCCCTGAGAAAAATAAACAGGAATCATAAAAATAAACATGAATTATAACATTTTTTTAAAGAAGCATTGATAATTTTTGATTGAGAATACAAAAATAGACAATTCTCCTGTCAACAAATTGATTTATTATCATTAACAATTTGTTATTGATAATTAATTATTATCCCTAATAACAAATAAGCAAAATAAGTCAGTCTGTATCGCTTTGCGAAGTTAAGGCACCTTGAGATGTGAATAGCGAATAGTTCAATCCCTTGTCATCGATTTTTTTTGATTATATTTGAGAATGTCACATTTCCCCTCGGGTAGCAAAATGATTGGCTCTATGCTCGAATGTGACAGAATTAATCTTAGAGTCTATTTTAAAATTTAACTTAACTCCTTGTTTTATAATCAATATTTTATTTTATAACGTATTTTGACACTATTAAAAACACGCTCTTAGTAGAAAACCGCCAAATGGGCTCATACAAAACTTATGTCAAACTATCCAACAATAAAGCCCAATAAACCCCAATACTGGTAGCTTAAAACACTTTTATAATATTGAAAGAGTTTATACCGATTTTACACAAATCATTGATTGACTTTATTTTTTTATATTTTGAGAAAAGTCATAAAATTAAGCCGTTAAATTTAATGGGTATAATGTCTATTATGAAAATTGACGAATTAACTTACCTTTCGCTTATTTTTGTCGGATCAAATGAATTTTAATAAGTCATTGCATTTTGGGTTTAATGAAAAACGTGAATAACTGAGTTATTAATTGTCACTCTTTTTAAATAACCAACACATTAAATTTGTAAATTATAGAATTTATTAAAGCTAATAATAACACGTTGAATAAAAAATAAACAGATAACTGATTGAATTAATTATAATTTAATTAAATAGGTGCGAAAACAAAAGGACAGTTTATTAATAATGGATTAATTATCATAATCCACAATGGTACAAACCATTAAAGACATGAAGGTAAAAGAGCCTATAAAAACATTATTCTAACTCAAGTTGCTACCTATAAACTAACTCACTGCAAAACAGCAAAGTTTTGTTCTAAAAATGGTTTTTTGCTCCTTTTTTAGGGTTCTCGGTATTAGTTTATAAAACCTTTTAAATCAAATTTTTATAAATTTAACCATCGTATTACCTAAAAAGGGCAATTAAAATCTTGACGATTTCACTTAAAAAAATGAATTTAATTCATAATTTTGAAAAATTCCGTTTGATTTTAACTCATCAAATGGTGAGTTTAAAAAAGAATTAACTTATTGATTAATAACATTAAAAATAAAATAAATCAAATAACGATTAATTGCCCTTTTTAGATATTATATGAAATAACAATTTGGGTTATTTGATTTCAATACTGAAAACGCCAGAGAACTTTTTTGCCTCTAGTATTTTCAAATATTGAGGTTAATTTTTATCAAAATCAGTCATTTAGATAATTTTATTTTTCATGATTTTTTAAAAAGTTAATTAATTGGCTAGTGCCTACAATTAACTGATTAATTTTTTATATTTGTATCGTTTTCTAGGGATTACCAAATTTTTTGACTCTTTTTTACCACTATTTGTTATTCGCTGAGTTAAATGTCAAGTTGTCCAGTCGTTCAGATTATTAATAGTTCAGTAGCTCAGTCGTTTAATCGTTAGCTTAAGACTTAAGTTTTGTGATTTAATGGAATAGTTGAAAAAACAAGGCATTTTGGAAAACAGGTCGGATTTGAACAGGCCTCAATATTGCCTTTTTCCACCAATTGAGATGCATAAAACTCATTTCCCCAACCCAGTACATCAGCGTTCTATCCGTGATTAACTGATAATCTATCCGTGATTAACTGATAACGGTTCATTGTTCACTGATAACGGTTTGAGCATTTCAGGAAATTCATCAATTGCCTTTTGAATATCAGGAATGTCAAAATCTTGAGTGTATTCGAGTAATTGTTCACCATAATCTATGAAAAGCGACAGGTTATATTCGTCTCCTAATTGAATCAACTTCTCTGCAAATTCAGCAACAACATCTGTTTCCATCATAGCATTTATATCTTCCCAAAGTGGCATGACTTCTTTTTTAAGTTTGCTTTTCAATTTTGCCAGATGGGCTATCTCTTCAGGGTTGAGTATTGTTGTGTGTAACACAGAAGTTTTTATTTTTGGCGCATCTTGCGTCTTTTCTGCTGTGTACTTGAGATGGTGAGATAATTCATTGAACAGTTCTGAAATATTGATGGGTTTCGATAAAAAGCCGTCAAACCCA
>JAYQWI020000464.1:0-3844 GCA_035871815.2 Candidatus Parabeggiatoa communis | reverse complement strand
TTTGCGGTTTTATCAACATGCTTTAAAAAGAGGGGCTTTGTTACGGCCCTTGGGGGATGTGATTTATTTTATGCCGCCTTATGTGATTACCCCAGAAGAGATTCATCAATTGGCAGAAATTGCGTTGGAGGGGATTGATATAGCAACGGGTTAATGGTTAATGGTTTTAAGCTTTTTTTGAACAGCCAAGTCAGGTGGTGGTGACTAAACAAATCCGAAAATTAAAACAGTTCAGGAAAATCTAAAAACAATATAGTGGATATCAAGGCGTTGATAACTGATAACTGATAACTTATGCGTTTATTTATAAACCAATCTTTAGCTGTTGAACTAGAGGTTGTTTTATCTAAAGAATCAACCCATTATCTTTTAAATGTGCTACGGTTGCGGGTTGGCACTGATGTTATTGTGTTTAATGGGGGCGGAGGGGAATATACGGCTCGTTTGGTATCGGCGACTAAAAAATCGGCATTATTACAAGTTATTGATTTTAATGCGATTGAACGCGAATCGCCCTTACCACTCACTTTAGTACAAGCGATTTCTCGCTCTGATCGTATGGATTACACAATCCAAAAGGCGGTTGAATTGGGGGTACATCAGATTGTACCCGTGATCACGGCACGCAGCCCGCCTCTTGATAAAAGCAAAATCAGCAAGCGTGAGCAACATTGGCATAAAATTATCATCAGTAGCTGTGAACAATGTGGCCGAAATCGCTTACCCGTATTAGAGCCTATTTTGCCCTTATCGGCTTGGTTAATGAAAGTGGATAAGGGGGGCAGGGGTGTGGTATTGTCGCCGACGGGTACAATTCATTTTCAATCCCTTGAACAATCTGAGGGCCCGGTGACGGTATTAATTGGGGCCGAGGGGGGGTTGAGTGAAACGGAAATAGAACAAGCCAGACAAGCTGGTTATTTAGAAATCAGTTTAGGTTCGCGCATTTTACGCACCGAAACCGCAGCGGTTGCTGTGTTGGCAATCTGCCAAGCATTGTGGGGAGATTTGGGATAAGGTATCAATGATCACTTATCAATTGATTTTACGCCTCAATTTGACATCCTTTATTGTATCCTCTTACCCTATTTTCATATAACAACACAGAGTTCATATATAACGGATATATAACGACAAGGATTGTTTATAAGAAAGGAGAGGTACAGCGATGATCTCGTCTCAACCTCATTTATTGATTGATGACACTTTCCGGACTTCAAACTTGGTATAATTTAATTCTTTCTTATATACAATCCTTGTCGTTATTGATGAACTCCTAAACTATCCGGGGGCTGCCCCTAATGAATCAAGAACCGCAGGATTTAGAAAGTATTCAGACTGCTTTACAACAATTTTTGTTTCAAGCGCCGACACCTGAAGAAGGTTTGCAGATTTTAATCGACAATCCTGAATTGCTAACCGATTTTGTTGATAGTTTATTTGAGTTGCTCATTGCCGATGCGCGTGAGCAAGAGAATGAAGAATTGCTTGAATTTTTTACCGGTCGTCATTTGTTGTTGGAAGCGGTTAAAGAGGCTATTTCTCAAAAGGATATTGCCTTGTTAGTTGCAATCCGGCAACTGCTACTGTTAAAAAATGGCTTGGCGACAAATACGCTCGAAGCCGATGAGAGTAAAGAATTCCTCGACTTTCAAGATATCATGGTGAAAGTATTGGCTTGGCTCAAAAAGCCTACTTTAGAAAAGGGTATTAGCCTTTTAGAACAGTATCCTGAATTGTTGACGGATCGCCCCGTTAGATTGTTTGGTTGGCTGATAGAAGAGGCGGGCAAACATGGCGATGAAGTCTTTGTCAATATCATCAAAACGCTGCGCGAATTTTTACAGACGTTAAGGATTGCATTGATAGACAAAAACAGTACCACCGTTTCCAAAAACGATCTAAGTCAAGCGATTAAAGAAGCGCTGGAGTATACCGATTTTTCCGCCTTTACTCTTCAACCCGAACCGGCCATCTTTTTGGCGTAAGCCTAAAGCCCATTTTCTTGATAAAAACACCCTTCCAAAAAAAATCCCCCGTCTTAATTAAAAGGGGGGGATTGGGTGAGCAACGTGGTTGCTCACAAAATATAAAAAATCGGTCTTGATTTATAATGGAATACGAATCACAACGCCGCCCATGATTTCATTTAATTTGAAATCGGTACGTGGGCTATCTTTGTGTTCATTGTGGCAATCTACACAGGCAGGGGAGACGGCTTTATCAGGATAAACGGCCGTAAAGTAATTTTGCTTACCCAGGGTTTCTTCCTTGTAAAAAGGCTTGCCCGTTTCGCGAACGATTTTCAACCCCTCCTTTTCGGCTCCCGTTTTGGGCTTGTTTTGGGCGTTGATGGGCCATTCTGATAACAAGGCAAAGCTGAACCCGCTGTTTTGCTTTTGAACCAATTCGGAACTCTCACGAAACATTTGGGCTGGTAACAGCAAGGCTTTTTCGTCTTCCCAATGTTCGCTGGCCTTAATCACCTTTTCCACCTTGGATAAGCGGTTGATGATCTTTTGGGTGTAGACTGTGCGATCCGCTTCCAAAACGGTATGGACAGCATCTGCCATTTGTTGAGGCTTGACACCGCCATTATCAGCACCGCCTTGGCCACCAGCAATGAAAAACATAAGCGCAACACCGGCAATAAAAGCAACAATCCCAATCAGTATGTTTTGCACAATAAACTCCTTTGCGTTTGTTAGTTAAATAATAATGGTTTTAATGAGATCGTCCTGTCATAATAGCTGAGGTTTTTCAGCGTTTTTATCATAATTTCATGCCTATTTAATAACAGGACGAACTGAAAAGGGTTCCCTATTAATGATGTGTTTACAGGACTACAATACAAACAATAAAAACTTCAATACAACGCTTGAGTACACACCTCAAACTGAAGAGGACTAAATACCCTTAAGCAGCGTACAATTCACTTTCCCGCTTCATGAGAATAAAGGCTAATACCCAATAAGCTGCAAACCAAGCTTCTTTGACGGCATCGGTTATCGCATCACCCAGCACATCTACCATGGCTTGTAACAAGGATTCAATCACCCACGGATAGTGTTCGGACTTCACTTCTGTTTCAATATGACGCTTAGCAATCTTCTCAATAGCCCCTTCCAGATTCCCTAAATTATCAATATTCTCGGCATAGGCAATAATCGATCTGGCCAAGATTTGATTCTGGTTCTTGGCAGCGTTCTTGAACAACTCCTTGGCATCAGGATAGTTTCTGAACATCAGTTCGTACATACGTGTTGTGATGGCTTCACCCTTTTCTTTCAAAATCGGGGCGGTACTCTTCACAATCTGCTTCCGTTCATCGGTGAGGGCAGCTTCATAAAGCTTCTTTTCGCGTTCAATCAACACATTCGCTAAGAACCAATAGGCTTCTCCCCAAGCTGTCATGACTTCATCAGTGGCGGCATCACCCAAGATATCCTTGATCGCTTTCAATAAAGAATTACCCACCCAAGGATAATGGACTGGCAAGATGCTGGTTTTAATGTGATGCTCCGAAATCCTATCCAACACCTCTTTTAAGGCATCCAACTTGTCGATATTTTCCGCATAACCCACAATCGATCTGGCCAACACTTGAGGTTGGTTTTTCGGCGCGTTCTTAAACAACGCTTTCGCATAAGGGTAGGTGCCGAACATGATTTCATACATTCTGCTGGTGAGCTTTTCAGGATCGGCCTTAATCAGCGGAGCCGTACTTTTCACAATTTCCTTCGTTTTTGCTGACAGTTCAGCTGCCATAATAATATTTACCTCTATTCAGTTATCAGTTATCAGTTATCAGTTATCAGTTATCAGTTATCAGTTATCAGTTATC
>JAYQWI020000463.1:0-3788 GCA_035871815.2 Candidatus Parabeggiatoa communis | reverse complement strand
AGTGGCCCGTTTGATTCAGCATCAAGAAGTCGAAATCGCTGATGGCAGCTGCCTCACCGTCAGTTTGCAAACACAAAAACTCACTCGGGGGTGTGAAGGCCAAGTCAAATTCACTGTCGAAAATACCAGTGCCGTAGACATTGAACTGGTGACGGCCACTTCTCAGGGGAATTTTTCTGACGAGCTAACATTTTTGCTGACTGACAGTGATGAAAACGTGTTGACCGTGCAAGCCTTTAAACAAGTTTTAGGCCAGCATATCATCACCTTACCCAATGGCAAAACGGTCGCACGCATTCCGGCAGGAGAAGCTTTTGATGCCGACTGGATCGATCTAGCCGTACCGGCCTCAGCGCCTAATCAAGTCAAACTGCAATTCAAGATTGACCAGATTCATTATCATTTAGGCCAAGACGATGGACTCAGTTTAGCCGGCATCACCCGTTTCCAAAACGTTTCCCTGGTAGACACCGCCTATTATGGTGAACTCACCACAATCACACCGGCGACTTCTTATGGAAAGGAACCTATCGTCATCACTGGTAAAGCGATTGAGCGAAGCACCAATCAAGCCATGCCACTGGTACCTTTGCAACTCGTGATCACCCTCAAAGGTTTTGAACGAGATTATCAGGTGTACACCGATGAAAACGGCACTTTTTCCTATCAATTCAACCCCTTAGAGAATGAATCATAAGCGACCAAGTGTGCCGGACCAACTGCGGCTCAAAAACGCGCAGTGCAAGGAAAACCATGCGTTGATTGTGGCAAGATCACCAATAAACAGGTAGCTGACCATATTGAGCCCTTGGTGGTTCAATACTACAGAGATGGGGCAGTTGATGTCGCTAAACAAAGCAGCGTCGAAGCAGTACAACCACATTGCCCTACTTGTTCAAGTAGTCAAGGTGGACAGCTTGGTGGATTTGGTAAAAAAATGAAAAAGAAATTGTGTAACAATGATTAAACGTTTAGAGGAAAAGCAAAAAGAAATTTGCTTTCAATTTGGAGCGGAGTTTTATCCCTGTCATATGAATTTAAAGGTTGGGATATCCCGTAATGTGCGAAACAGAGAGATACCTTTTAATGGGTTGAGGATAAAACCGGAAGGCGAGACAACCGGATGGTATATATGGGCAGGTGAGGAGTGGTCAGATAATCCCGATTTTTTTCTACCCCTCCACGCATTCCATCTATATGAATGGATACCGTTAGTTTTACCCTATTTGGGATTGCCTCCGAACTGGCGTTTTCTGATTAGCGAAGACTATGAAGATGTTTGGTATGATGAGCGGCTTCTTGTATGAACCTGTGTAGTCGTTTTTAAAAACCAATGCCTGTGCCTGAAAGATTGAAAGAATAATTATTAAGACATTTCTTTTTGTCGGAATGGCACAGATGGAGGCTTTGAAATGCCTATAACAACAGAAAAATTTCCATTCTCAATGATAAACGATGAAAATGGAGAATTGTACGGATATTTCTCTAGCATCATTGGCCTAATGGGTGACACGCAAATCAACATTGATGGTCGTCAGTATCATCAACTCACGTTACGAGGCATTCCTTTCGGCCGTTTAAAAGATTGGTGTTTAGATAAGCGCCAGCGCAAATGGCGAAAATTGTTACAGTACGACTCTGGCAACACAAATATCCTAATACTCAATCACAAACCGGAGAAAATAGGTTCATATTACTTTGCCGCAGTCGAACCTATTCGGTGGCACACGCAGAATATGACTAAGGGTGAACTTGAGATTGTCCTAATTGGTTTCCTTACACAGCCTGCCTTGCCTCACTCATTAGTTCTTTGGGAACGTTGGCGGTTTGCGCCTCCCGCTCACAAAAATATCTGGGCAACCCTTTCCTTTGACGAGCGACGAGCTTGGTTGCAAATAGTCTCGTTGTATCACAATCGTCAATCTGTTCAAGACGCACCTGCCGGAAGTTTTTTTGATTTAGATGGAACTCATATAGTAGACTATTCTGGTTTTTTCTGTGCTATAGGAGAAGCCATCAATGGTCCAGGCGGGCATTTTGGTTGTAACGTGGACGCTCTGGCTGATTGTCTTTGTGGTGACTATGGGGCTTTGGTTCCATTTACTTTACGATGGCATCATTCTAATATGGCTCGCGGCCACTTAGATAGGGCAGCGTGGATACGCGAATGGTCTGCTTATAAGGTAGATGCTACCCGCGCATTTCTCTGTGAAAACGATGAACTTAATGATGACGATGATGAAATACCTGATAACAAAGCTGATTACGAATGGAACGGGCTCTCACTTTTTGAAGCCATTATGAATGTACTCACAGAAGGTGGTGTAAACGTCGAATTGCTTTAATTAACTGATGTTACGCACTCAACTTCTGTTCCAGAAAGAACACAAACGATAATTGGTGTTGGATTCGTTTGGTTCACTTCAATCATTCGATAATCCGCCCCCTCATTTTTTCAGAGTATCTGCAATACGTGAGGTTTCGTGCGCTTGTATAACCTTGATAAGAGTCTGGGTGCGTAACATCAGTCAATAATTTATTGATATCAACTTTTGAAACTCTTATCCCTCGGTTCGGTGATTCAGATAGTAGAAAACAAGATTTGGTTATATAAAATAAGTTCTAAAAATTTCTCAAGTTTGATTAGATTCAAAACTGAAGTCATAAAAACGTAATTTATTGTTTTATATAGGCATAATAACCACCGAACCGTGAGTCTTATGCTCAAGAATTGATGATTTGAAATGTGATGAATAAAGTGTCTGAATCTTATCAAGATACCATAGAAAGGCTTTACTCTCCTCTAACACAACTTAATGGAGAATCTGAGGAAAATATTTGCCAAGCTGAAAATCAGCTAAAATATAGGCTGCCCCATTCATTACGAGAGTATTACCTTCTTGCTGGACAAGAAGAGCGTTTAAATAACGCCAATGATCGTTTATTAAACCTGTCAGAATTGAGTATCAAAAATCAGGTTTTAATCTTCTATGTTGAAAACCAATCTGTTAATTTTTTTTGTATTCGAGTTAATGAGATTGCTTTAGATAATCCACCTGTTTATGCCGCGAACTTTGAGGATTTATCCAATTTAGAACTGAATTGTGAATCATTAACTCAGTTTTTTTACACCATGAATTATTGGCAATTAGTTAATGGCGCATTAGAAAACTGTGCCCTAACTTTTGAGTGTAGTCAGGAAACAATATCTTTAATTGAGTCTATTTGGCCCGAAATGATGAGCATTAGTGATGTTTGGAAAATGAGAATCTTTAGCAAAGACCAACAATTACTATGCTTGTTGGGTGATCAAACAAACTGTCAACTTCAAATTGCCGCTTCGACTCCTTCAGAAGCCAGAAAAATTACTAAGTTATTACCTGTAGAATGGGAGATTAATGAAATTAAATATTTCATATCATGATGCTGAGATAAATAGCATACAAAAAACTGACCACACCTTATTTTTAGGTGGTATTCTAGCCAATAATACGCCATTTCTTATCCGTTTTGACAATGTTATTGGCTGGGACTTGGACCCCTTTGAAGAACAAAATGTCATTTTTGATATCCGCAATTATGCGGTATCTCAAATTCCCAAATGGATAACAGAAAATTTTGAAATTCCAGTTCAATATTTTGACTGTTTAAATTCTGGAAACTACCAATTTTACTTTATTGAATCTTCAGTTGGTTTATGTGGATATATCATAGCAAGCGATCTGATCCAAGAGAGTACGAAGGGACAGACTACAAACGCTGAATTATGAGCCCGTTTATATTGTGTC
>JAYQWI020000462.1:0-2467 GCA_035871815.2 Candidatus Parabeggiatoa communis | reverse complement strand
ATGAAGGTGGAATTGTGCTGTTTGCCCAGGCAGTAAACTCGTCAGCAGTAGTGCCCAAAAAACGCTTGTTATCATAACCTTACGCCAAGGTGAAAGTTTTCCTAAGTGGTTAAGCGCAATCCCGCAACCGATGTAAAATAGCAGCACAAAGACAAACAAATAATAAGGGAGCATCGGTATTCGCCACATAATCGGTATCAAGGGAATGAATGCCATACCGAACCACACTAAGGTGGATAACCCTAAAGTCAATCGCCTTTGCCAGAGAATGACGCTAAAAACGCTCGCGATGCTTAACATAATTAACCACTGCCATAAAGCCTGCCAGCCCATGACGTTTATAAATGTCGCAGGAAAGTTGACCACATCCAGCCACGTTGTCGTTTTATCAGGATAGCTAAAGAGAATATATTCACCCAGCATATAGATACGCAAAATTGTATATAAAATGGCAACAACGACATAAGGTATCAACAAGCGTAGACGTGTTTTAACCATTCCAATTGGTAGCCAAGCTAATGCAATCACCAGTGGCACATACAGTTCTTTTGCCATAGTGGCCAGTAAGTAAAAGAGGCTGCCTAACACGGCCCAAGCCCACCTTTCTTGCCTGACGGCTTGCACATAAGCCCACACGGCTATCAGAGAAAGAGCCAATCCTTCTACATAGTGTCGCACCATCAGAAAATGAGTGATATGAGCCGTGGGCACTGCAACGACGAATAAACTCACTATCATGCTGGCCAGCAGTGGTGCGAAAAATAAGCTTAATACAAGGTAAGCCAACAGGATAACCACAGACAAAGAAAGCAAGTGATGCCAATAAAAGTCGGTAGGATTTAACCCAAATAATCCATAATCAATTCCCAAAGAAAAGTGTTGTAATGGGGTATAAAAATTATATTTTTGACTGGGATCAAAAAAGCCTGCAACAGGGCCTATTCTATCGATATAACGCAAAATATCGGGATCATCAAAGCTCCACCAAGTGTTTAAAACGAGATGGTAAAGTAACCAAAACAGCAAGAGGGGTAAGCTGGCTGCGAATAAAAGGGTAAGCCATTTTTGTTTTTTGGGACAATCAGCCATCTTATTAGGTGCTTGCCAAGCCAGTGGTAAGTGACTCAGTCCTAAAAAAAGTACCCCGACTCCGAATATTGCCCAAAGAGAAACATCTGACTGTGAGAAAATGGTTGTCCAGTGCGGCGACTCATTTAACCACAAAAAAACGGTTACCCATGCACTGAGTAGCAGTACATTGCCTAACCATGACGTGTATAGCATCAAAGCATTTTTCAAGGTGTGTCTCCAGATTGGTTTCTTGTTCAAGAGGTTTTGTCATTTCGCATGACAACAACATCTTGATTAGCTGCCATCGCATCGACAATGTCGAGAATTGTGAAGTACTTTCCCCATTGTTTGTGTATGTAATCGCGAGATTGGATAACGTTAATATAATGAGTGTTATCAGCCATAACATCATCCAAATCGCTGTTTCTACCTGTTATGACGAAGCCTTTCTCTTCAACCTCTCGAAGGATATCAGGTGCCGGGCGATAAAACCCTGCTTGCGAGAGGCCTTGAATGGATAACATCAGGATTGCTCCCTTTTTGGCTATTCTTTTGAGTTCCTGTAACCAAGCAAATTGGTTCTCTTCGTTCAAATGGGTGAGTACCGATATGCCAATGATTAAGTCGAAGTAATCGTCTGGCAACGGTGTCGGTGGTGTCAGTGGAATTTCAGAAAATTTGCCGTGCGGCAAATGCGTTTGACACCAAGAAATATTGTCTTTGTCAATGTCAACGCCCCAAATTTTTGATTCGGGTACGACATGGAAATGTCTTGAGACGCGCCCTGAGCCGCAGCCCCAGTCCAGAATGGTTTTAAAATCTTTCAAGGGGCGAGAGAATTTTTGTTCAAGATAGTGTTCAAACCTTTTAAATATCGCCGCGCCGCCAATCAGATAATTGGTAGAATCGGGTGCCCCGATAACCCGACGAATCCGTGCCTCTTCCGGGGTTGGCAAGTTATGATTGGGATTCGGCCAATACCATGCGGTTTGACGTGCCAATTGGGTATTGTTATTTTGTAAAAATTCAATACAAGCAAAGCCGTCACTGAAAGTGTGTTCGTCAATCGCTGTTTTGCAGACAAAACGAGCATTCTGTGCTGTTGGAATATTCCAGAATAGTTCTTCAAGATCGGGGCTTGGCATGGCATACTCAACTTGATCGAATTCTTTACCATTGAGCAGAAAACGGGCGTTATTTGGCTCACCCTCAGTCACAATCGCCCACCCGTTAATGAGCAATTGATTGTCCTCAATTCGTACTTCATCAATTAGCCATTGAATATGGGTGGCACAAGCTGTCAAATAACGCTCTGTGATCTCATTGTCAGATAAATTTGTCATAAGTCAAACCGTTAAAATAAAATAAATGAATAAAATAAAGGGATAAATAGGAA
>JAYQWI020000461.1:0-3201 GCA_035871815.2 Candidatus Parabeggiatoa communis | reverse complement strand
AAACGCTGATTTTAATCTGTGTTAATCAGCGTTCTATCCCGTTTTAAACCGCCATCACCTGCATTGCACCCTATCTATCAAAAGCCTATCTCTTTGTCACCTCTTGAGTGAGAGGGCACTTCTCTTAATGGCGAATCCAGTCGCCATTCACACTTCAAAATTCACCATTCGCTTTTGGAATGTCAACTTTTCTCAAAATTCAACTTTTCTCAAAATTCATTCTAAATTCTCCATTCGTGATTTTTTTTGAATAAGGGAACTATCCACTCGAACTCAACCCTTCTTTAAAAATCCTGACAGGAGCAATATTAACTGTTACAAATTAAATATTACCTATAAATTTTGACTGACGGAGATTAAATATTACCTATAAATTTTGACTGACGGAGACTTTCTTGTACAATTTGTCCAATTCAAATTGACTTGAAAATGAAACTCGGTAATACTATGATTATACGTATGATGAATAACATGAGTCAGCTTGACTCATAGAAAGAAATATTTTGTACCTGGTATTGATTTTGATGGCTAATTGATTTTCAAACTAACCCCCAATTTCGGTTTGAAGATTGATTTAACCCCTGTGGGACTGCCTGACATAAATTACAGTACAGGGTTGCATGATACGAAGTTCGCCACGCTCAAACCGCTTTTGCGGGATTGAATGCCTTAGGAAAGGACTGCTCAACAAAGACTCTAGTTGCTACTCGAAAGAGTTATCAACAGAGAACGAATCACCTAAAGGACAATTTTGTCCAACTTTTTAGGAGCAATTGCCAATGCTATTACTTAATCAAAGTGCCTACCGGCAATGGGTCGCATTACTACTCTTATATTTTGTATTGACACCGAGCGTTTATGCCATCAAAGCCAGTTTTATTGCCCGGCCAACTTCAGGGCCAGTACCATTATACGTTGCATTAGACGCAAGAGGCTCTCAGGCTTCGGCGGGAGCAACCATCACTGACTATCAATGGACAAGCAGTGATAAGCAGTTTATGTTGCCCCTCAACATGCAACAAATGCATTATTTTACGCCTGGTACGTATACCCTCACTTTGACTGTCAAAGATAATTTAGGAAACCAAGATACCACAACACAAAAGATTACAGCGTTATCAGAGGGTAGTGGTGGTACGGATCCAGGGACTACCCCTACACCATCCACAACACCACCGGTTGCCAACTTCACGATTTCCCCGTCTTCTGGAACAGCACCTTTAACCGTTACGTTAAATGCAACGAGTTCTCGGGCCACTACCAGTGGCGCGAGCATTAGTGACTACCAATGGCAGGTAACTCCCCCTATTTCCACAACGCCATCAAGTCCCTATTCCTCTGTGACTTTTACTCAAGCGGGTAACTATACGATTACCCTAACAGTACGTGATAATTTAGGTAAGAGTGCCGTTAAACAAGGATATCTGACGGTTTCCCCGGCTGTAGTAGTAACGCCTTCACCAACGAGTCCTTTATTAGCTAGTTCTCAAGGGGCCTCGTTTTACGGCGGTGTATTGGTTGACAGTTCATTTTTGCGTAATAACTCACTCATTCGCAGTTCTGATAATGTCAAGATTCAGGCCAGTATCAAAGTGGCCTCTGCCCATATAAACAAGCCGGCTGATATACTCGTGGCAGTCAATTATCCATCGGGTTCAGGGTGGTTCTTAAAGAATGGGAAGACGGGCAATAATTTCGAGCCTTGGGGTGGGCCAGATTCACCTCTACCTTGGCCTTTAGTTCAATCGCTCGTATTGACCGAAATAGTAAATATTGATGATATCTTCAGTGGTCAGTTTGGAGATTTGGTAGGTAAATTTGATATTTATATCATTTACCATGTTGTTGATGGTCCGTTTGTCTACAATGAAGGCACACCTCTTCAATTTGAAGTGGTTAAATAAAAAACGGCCTACAGTGTATTACTCATTATATTAAAAGCCCCAATAGCACTGTGGCTTTTTATTGTTGTTGCAATTTTTCCACGGAAAAACACGGAAAAACACGGAAATATTCCGTGCATTGAAGTGTCATTCCGTGGTTTTTAATCATCCCAATTCAAAATTCATATAGTAAATCAACTTTTTAAGTTTATCAATAAAGGTTTTTTTAAATTAATTAGCAAGGAGTATGTTTATCAGATGAAAAAAATGACAACCGTTCTACCTATTATGGGTAGTTTTTGTTTAGGCTTCAGCCTATTATTTAATCCTTGTGTTGCCGATGAAGCGACACCCACAGCGGCTGAAACAATGCCACAACCTGCCATTCAACAGGAGACTGTCGAGCCAGAAGAAGCGTCGCCTAACGAGGAAGCGGAAATTGCCCTTCTGAAAGACACGATAGGAAAATACATGACGGCTCGGCAAAAACAAGATTTTAAAACCCTGCGCGGTTTTGAAAGCTGGGAAGGTTGCAAAATTGGGGAATTAGAGGAAGTTGAATACCTCCAAAGTTTTAAGGACAAAGTCAAATTTAAAGACTGGAAAATCACTAAGGTGATTAATGAGCAAGAGAATCAATACAAAGTGTTGCTCTTGGTTTCCCGTGATGGTCTGCCACCCCGTATAGCAGCGATTGTGGGGAATAAAACGGTCAAATCCACATTGGTTCAGTGGTGGAAAAAGCAAGGTGATCACTTTGTGCATTTGTTCCATATTGAACGCAAGAATCTTATGCTACAGCCCAAACCTAGTTTGTAGGGTCAATCCCTTCGGGTTTTGCACTTTAAGTGCAATGCTGGCAAATTAATATCAAAAAGGCCTCAACCCCCTTCGGGGTTGGCGCTGTGGGTTATATAATTGAGCCATGTCTTAAAAAAAATATTCCCAACGCTTATCAAAACACTTTGATAAGATACTCACAGCAAATCAAACCGTTTCGCAAGAAAGACTCTGTCGAGTTATCGCACAAGCAAGTACTCACCTCGTTTTTTTGCCCGAACCGCGCCTCGATTTGCACGATTACGGTTTAAAGCCGATGCTGGCACGATCAAGCGCCGAGCAAGTTAACCAAGCCATACAAGTTGCTATTCCCATCCTGAACGGCAAAACGCTGCAATGGCATCTCAAATTAGCGGCCGATAACGAACCCCTATCGGTTATTGCCCTCAAACTGGGTACGGGTGGCAGAATCAACCACTGTCATTTACACCTCTCTCTCTTTGAAAAACAACAAGATAGCGTTACTTTAATCGCCACG
>JAYQWI020000460.1:0-3340 GCA_035871815.2 Candidatus Parabeggiatoa communis | reverse complement strand
ATCGCGTCTCTACATCGTGTTTTTAGAGGCATCGCCGAAACGCTTCGATGAGACGCGAGGCATCGCGTCTCTACAACTGATAACTGAAAGGCATTGACAGATGAACTTTTCACAAAATCAAGGGACTAAAAGTTATTTAGTCTTTTTCGTTTCCGTCGTTTTGTGCGGCGTGATTGCGGTTTGGGGGGTGTTAGACCCTTCAAGCATGACTAACACCGCATTGGGCATAACTGGCTTTGCTTTAAAAAGTCTTGATTGGTTTTTCCTCGCTTTATGTAGTGGATTTCTCGTTCTGAGTCTTTATATGGCATTTGGCCCCTACAGTCATATTCGTTTAGGAAAAGATGACGAGAAGCCTGAATTTTCAACCCTGTCTTGGCTTGCCATGTTATTCGCTGCCGGAATGGGAGCTGGCTTGATCTTTTGGGGGGTTGCTGAACCCGTGTTTCATTATTTAGCACCGCCTGGTATGCCAGGTAAAACGCCAGAAGCGGCCCGCATGGCTATGATTATTACCAACTTACACTGGGGACTACATGCGTGGTCGATTTACGCCGTTTGTGCCTTAGTCATTGCTTATTTTAGTTTCCGAAAACAAACCCCGTCACTGATTTCAAGCCCGATTAAAGTCGAATTTGGCTGTAAACATCACGGTATTTGGTGTCATACGGCCGATATTATTGGCGTATTAGCCGTCGTTTTTGGCCTAGCCGGCTCCCTGACAATGGGCATTTTACAAGTGCGGGCCGGACTAGGTGAAGTTTTTGGGGTACCTGCCAACGATTTTGTCAGCATCATTATCTTACTTTTGATGACCACCCTGTTTTTGATTTCGGCCAGTACAGGCCTGAACAAAGGCATTAAATTTTTAAGTTATATCAATATGGGCATCGCCGTTACGATATTACTCTTCATCATCTTTGCCGGCCCTACCCGTTTTATTCTCGAAATCTTTATCACCTCAATAGGTGATTATTTTAGTCAACTCATCAATATGTCCTTTAAGCTTTACCCCTATAAAGAGCTAACCAGCTGGACATCCGGCTGGACACTCACTTATTTTATCTGGTGGCTGGCTTGGGGCCCGTTTGTCGGGATTTTTATCGCCAGAATCAGTCGCGGTCGTACCATTCGCGAATTTTTCATTGGCGTTGTCTTAATACCGACTCTGTTTTCTATATTATGGTTTGCCGCTTTCGGCGGAAGCGCACTTTATATAGAAATGTTTGGTGGAGGCGGTTTAGCTGATTTAGTGGTTGAAGATGTCTCTAAAGCCCTATTTGCCTTGTTCACCTGGTTTCCATTATCTGAAATCTTAAGCGGGCTCGCCCTCGTTTTGATTTTTATTTTTCTCGTTACCAGTGCCGATTCTGGCACGTTTGTCGTCAGTATGATGACTTCTAACGGCAACTTAAATCCCGGAACCAGAGTCAAACTCATTTGGGGTATCATAATCGCCCTCCTGACGGCCGGCATCTTGTTCACCGGTTCGGTCACCGTCGCTAAAGCCATGGCGATTACAGGCGCGATTCCTTTTACCTTTATCCTCGTTATACAAATCATCGCCTTTATGCGGGCAATACGCCGAGAAAACAGGGCACCACAGCCTGAAAAACTCTCCCCATCTCCCATTAATGCTAAAGGGTAGGCACCATGAAAAAATTATTCATTTACCTAGCCCTGTCACTCATCGTGATGGGATGCAGCAAAACAGAGCCATTACACATCGGTTCTAAAGACTTTACTGAGCAACACATTTTGGCTGAAATGATTGCACAATTGCTGGAATATGAAAAAATTCCGGTTAAACGCTCCATCCCTTATGGGGATACCTTTTCCAATCTAAAAGCCATCAAAAATGGCGAACTGGATTTATACGTCGAATACAACGGTACGGGCCTGATCATGTTAGGACAACCGCCTATCAGCAATGGTGACAAGGCCTTTGCTGAGGTCAAAAAACTCTTTAAACCCTTGGGTTTAGAATGGATGGATCGACTGGGATTTTCTAATGACTACGTTTTGCTCATGCGTCGTGATCGGGCTTTCTCTTTAAAAATCACTAAAATCAGTGACTTGGTCAATATACAACCTAACATCAAAATGGCCATGGAACCTGAATTTTTGGAACGCCCTTTAGATGGACTGGCTGCTTTGCTGCGACGCTATGGGTTAAACCATGTTGTTTCCTCAGTCGTAGACAACAACAAAGCCGTCATCTATCAAGCTTTACTAGATGGCAAAGTGGATGTCACAGAAGGGTTTGCTACCGAGGGACGGATTGAAGATTTTGGCTTAGCCGTCCTAGAAGATGATCTCGCCTTTTTCCCCGTTTATGAACCCTCACCCCTAGTGCGAAAAGACACTTTAGAACGTTATCCCAAATTACGTTCTGTACTACAACAACTCAAAGGCCTCATTGACACCACCAGTATGCGGCAAATGAACCGAGAAGTTGAATTAGAAGGGCAAGATTATCAAGTGGTAGCCCAAGAATTTCTGATTAAACACAAACTGATAGAAAAACAGCTTCAGTCCGTCAAATCTGAAAAATTAGTTCTGGCAGCCGGTTTGATCAATGAACTGGGGGGCAGTATTAGTCAAGCCGTGCGAGCCATCCGCAAAACGTTTCCAGGCCGCCGTGTCAAAGTCCTTCAAACGGCCGATCCCTTACAAACCCTCATTGACGGAAAAGCACGCTTAGGCATTTTAAGTGCCGAATCCTTTTTCCAAATGACCGATGAATTTCTGCCCGTGCAAAACAAATCTGTTGAAGCAGTCGGTGTCATTGGAACAAGAATGGCCCATATTGTGATACGACAAGACAGTCCTATCAGCACCTTGAAAGAGATTAAAAAGCTGGGTGTCGGGGCCCAAAATAGTGCATCAGATCGCACCGCCAAAATGCTACTCACCGCCTTAGGCTGGCGTGATCGCATCAAATTAATTCACCATGACAAATTAGCCCGACAACTAGACGCATTGAATCAGCAAAAACTGGCGGGTATTTTCCTGATGGTTCCCCCAGGGCATGAACAACTGAACCTGATTATGAATCAAGGAAGCTTCAAGCTGATCTCCCTAAAAGACTGGCAAGAAGGCAATCATTTAATCCGCTTTCCCTTCTTCAGATTAGCCCGAATCCCGGCCAACACCTACGAGCAACACCCCGAACTGATTGAAACGATCAGTACCCAAATGGTGTTAGCCGGGCCAACCCCAATAAGCAAAATTATAGGTGATAGAGGCCCAGCAACAGTGATTTCAAGCAGCGTCCAACCTCTTTCCGACCCGCTCATCCTTCAGTTAAATAAGGCCCTGAGTACAGTTGAAAAAATCG
>JAYQWI020000459.1:0-10532 GCA_035871815.2 Candidatus Parabeggiatoa communis | reverse complement strand
TCTACTTTTTCGGTCATTTCCGCGTTATCCGATTCTGAGCAATACACCGAATAAGTGGCCAGTTTCAAGCTTAATTTATTTTTAAGCGTGTGATCAATGCGGTTACCCAAGCGGTATCGGGCGCGTTATCTTCAGAAACGTAACTCACGACAATATCATGTTGATAATTAGGAAGATAGGGTGACATCATTTTTTTACTCAGAATAGAGGTTAAGTTCGGTGGGAAATTTGATGAGATAAGTTCTGAAGCACAAATTTTCAGGTATTTTAATAGAAGCAATGTTTCTTTGTAATTAGAGACGCGAAGCATCGCGTCTCTACAATTCGCGGTTTCGTAGAGACGCGATGCCTCGCGTCTCTTTGCGGTAAAATACCTGTTTATTTGTGGTTCAGTACTTACTACAAAAAATTACCTTTTAAATCAAATATTTAAAGACTTGTGTCTAACGATGAGGGTTCCACCTGGGGCGATTCACATTTACCTGAAAACCCCTTCGGGGTTGGCGTGTTGATAAACTCTCGATAAAATCCGTTATAAATCTATTTGACTATATAAATCCCTTTTCAGCAAGCGAAATACAGTAACCATCGCCAATCACAAAATGATCTAACACACGCACATCAAGATAACTTAAGACTTCGATAAGCCTTTGTGTGATGGTAATATCAGCTTCACTGGGTTCGGCCATGCCTGATGGATGATTATGTGCTAAAATCAAGGCTGCTGCGTTGTTTTTGATACAGCGTCTTATGACTTCACGCGGATGAACACTCGCACCATCTATCGTGCCATAAAACAATTCTTCAAATTGTATCACTCTATTTTTATTATCTAAAAATAAACAAGCAAATACTTCGTAATCCCGCCCACTCAATTCCGACATCAAAAAATTACGGGTATCTTCAGGATTTGATAGCACATCCCCACGTTCTAAACATTCGCGTAAGTAACGCCGACTCATTTCAACACACGCTTTTAATTGAACATATTTGGCATCACCTAGCCCCTTAGCTTTGCAAAAATGCTGACGATCTGCCCCTAATAAACTGCGTAAATCACCAAATTCATCTAATAACTCTTTGGCTAAATCCAAAGCATTTTTACCCCGAATACCAGTACGCAAGAAAATGGCTAAAAGTTCAACATTGGTTAAGGCTGCCGCACCGCGTTGCAATAATTTTTCGCGTGGGCGTTCTTCTAATCGCATGTCAGTAATTTTAACGCTCGTTGCTTTATAAGTTTCTTGCGTTTCATTCGTTTTATCAGTCACAATTATTCTCTCTTCTATTTAAGATATAAAACCGCTTTCTATTATCCACTATAGATAGTCAAACATTTTATATCAAATAAACACGCTTACCAATAAAAATAGTTATACTCAGTATGACAACTTGTATTGCAGGCTATAAAAAGGTATAAATGGTACGTCTTTTGCCTGAGCATGGTGCTATCGTGCGAGTGGTGATGAGATTGTCAGTTTTCGTACCCCGTTTAGTTTGTCTATAGCTTTTCGGACAATTATTTATTTTCAAAAGGGCGAACACGCCCAAAAATTATTTTCTGAACAGCTTTACGTTCCAACTTTAGTTTGCAAACAGTGAACTCCTAGTTTCAGTTAAAAAAATGATAGGTTAAAAAATTATGACGCTACAAATGTTGGCGGCTGAAAATTCATCATCGGAAAAATACCGTTTGATCACGCGCAGTGATTTTGACGGTTTAGTTTGTGCTGCCTTATTAAGCGAAATTGATTTAATTGACGAGATTAAATTTTTTCATCCCAAAGAGATGCAAGATGGCAAAGTCGAGATCACCGCGAATGATATTACAACTAATTTGCCGTATGTCTCAGGGGCTCATCTGGTATTTGATCACCACTATAGTGAAATACTGAGAAATGAAGAACGGCCTGGTAATTACATTATTGATGCTAAGGCGCCTTCAACAGCGCGTGTGGTTTATAACTATTATGGGGGTTGTGAAGCATTTCCTCATATCACTGAGGATATGATGAACGCTGTCGATAAAGCGGATTCTGCTAATTTCACTCGTCACGATATCTTATTTCCGAGTGGTTGGGTGTTGCTTAATTATTTACTTGACCCCCGTAGTGGGTTTGAATACTATGATGATTTTCGCACATCCCACTACAATTTTATGATGATGCTGATTGATTGCTGCAAAACGCACAGCATTGATGATATTTTACAATTGCCTGAAGTCAAAACACGTATTGATTTGTTTTTTGAACATCAAAAGGATTCTATGTACCAGATTGAAAAAAATACTCAAGTACATGGTTCGGTAGTTGTCGTCGATTTACGTGAGGTGAAGAAAATATTGGTCGCTAATCGCTTTATCGTTTATGCGATGTATCCAGAATGCCGTGTTTCCATTCATATTTTTAATGACCCTCAAAAGCAACAAGTCATGTTTGCAGTGGGCCGTTCGATTATTGAAGCTTCTTCCAAGGTGAATATCGGAGAATTGATGTTACACTATGGTGGTGGTGGCCACGAAAGAGCGGGAACCTGTAAAGTCCCTATTGATAAAGCTGAACAGGTTTTGGAGGAACTGATAAAAAGGTTTAATACGGAAACGTTGCAGACTGATGATGATGACACAATGCCTATCATGGAAACGTCGCAGACTGATGATGAGGAAACAATGCCTATCGACTTAGAGACCTTATCTCTTAATACCAAATCAGCGTATACTGACGGTGCCCTACCTATTACTGCCGAGAATGTGCCATTCAATTTTGAAAGCGCGGCTATGGGCAGCGAAGCCGCTAATCATCCTGAAACGTCGTCTTCAACTCATCTCGTTTCTCCCCCATTATCGGCTAATTTTTCGGCGACACCTTATACCGGAATCAGTCCTCTCCAAGTCAAATTGGATGCCTCATATTCAAGGGCTGCAAATGGTTTTGAAATTGTGAATTATAAATGGTTGATGAGTTCTAACCCGCAGATTGCGGAGGGTATTATTTCAAGTGTGCTGCTATCAGACGCTGGAGAATATAGCCTCACTTTGCGTATTACCGATAATCTGGGTCATACAGCAGAAGACACTCAAATTATCACGGTTCTTGCTAAACATCAACCGCCAATGGCGAAATTTACGATTTCTCCACGACACGGGCCTGCCCCCTTGACAGTGGTTTTAGATGCGAGTACTTGTAAAGAATGTGGTTCAATTATTGATTATAGGTGGTTAGTAGATGATCAAACCCTGTCAGGTAAAATTATCACAACGACTTTAAAGACAATCGGTGTACATAAGATTTTTCTAACTGTAACAGATAATCAAGGTTTCACGGCGACTCAACAACAAACCATTAATGTCACTCAAGCAGACATTTCAAATTGGTTTCTTATGGGTCATGATTTCAAAGCCGAATTACAATTTGTTGGGCTGAAAGACTACTACAACGTGGGTGAACGAGTCACAATCGATATCATAGAAAATCTACAAATTACGGCAAAGCATCAACGTGTTGATCTTTGGATTGCGATTCAAACGCCTGATGGGAAAACTTATTTTATGACCGATTCACTTTTCAACCCTTTCAGCTTTGAACCTAAACCCTTTAAACGTTCTTTAGAAAGTCGGGCATTACGACATCGGGTATTAGAGTTTGAAGTACCGCGCAATATGGGTGGCAACTACACTTTCTACGCGATTTATAATAAAGAGGGTGCTGACTTAAGTAACCTATTATTTACCCAACGCTCAAATCTGGCTTATGCTATGATTGTTTTGAGTAATCGTTAAGTTGTCAGTTATCAGTTATCAGTTATCAGTTATCAGTTATCAATGATCAATTATCACATCATTAGGGCGATAACAAAGGTTCGCTCCTACGGACGCAATAGTCTGAAAATATAACAGATCATTGATTGATAATTGATCAGGTATAACTGATAATTTTCACTGAATACCTAACCCTTTATGCGTCTGCAAACTCAAACGCCATTGTGGATGCTCTAAACAATAACGCAGTGCATTGTGTGTATTTTGTGCGCGCTGCGGCCCATCCATCGGCTGTAAAAAAAAATATTGAAAATCAAGTGTTTGAAAACGTTCTGGGGGGGCTTCTGGCTGTGGAAAGACTAATTTTAATTCATCTCCGCTTTGTAAGAGCAACGAGGTATTCGCTTTAGGACTCACACAAATCCAGTCGATACCTGGCGGAGCTTTCAAGGTGCCATTGGTTTCAATGGCGATTTCAAAACCCGCTTGATGAAATGCTTCAATTAAAGCACTATCCAGTTGTAATAAGGGCTCGCCGCCAGTACACACGACAAAAGGCTTGGCTGTTGGCAAGCTAATTTTCGCGACTTGATTGACTAAAGCTTGGGCTGTGGCAAATTGACCCCCACCTTGTCCATCTGTTCCAACAAAATCGGTATCACAAAATGGGCAAATCGCGCCTTCACGCTCACGGCCTGACCACAAATTACACCCTGTAAACCGGCAAAAAACAGCCGCTCGGCCAGTATGCAACCCTTCACCTTGCAAACTATAAAAGATTTCCTTTACACTATAACTCATTGTTTTTTTTAATTAAAAAGATTAAAAATAAACTCAGTGAAAATCATGACAATCAGCCTTATCTATGTTCTATCCTGCCTCATGCCTAACTAACACCTGATGCTAATCCAAACCACTCGCGATGATCACCGTATTGCTTGGTTCACCGCCTTAGCGATTACGATTCATATTGCCGAAAGTGCCTTACCCAGTCTCCTACCCGGTGTCAAACCGGGGCTCGCCAATGTGATCACCATTGCCGTACTCATGCTATTTGGCTGGCGAATGGCGGCTTATGTTAGTTTATTGCGCGTATTAGCGGCTAGTTTATTGATAGGCACCTTCTTATCGCCTACCTTTATCCTCAGCCTAAGCGGCGCATTAGCCAGTACCGCAACCCTAGCCCTACTCAGTCAACTCCCCGGACAAGGGTGTGGGCCGCTGGGATATAGTATAGCAGCAGCCATGACACATACGCTTGCACAATTTTGGGTAGCTTATTGGCTCTTTATCCAACATGACGGTTTATTTTACTTATTACCCATTTTAATGACGGCCGCTTTACTATTTGGTATAGTCAATGGTTTAATTGTTTTTGCTATGCTTAATACGTTATCAAACGATAACAAATAACAACAAGGATTACTTATAATAAAGGATTAGGCATGTTTGCAAAGGTTGGAACGTAAAGATCGCAAACTAAATTTTGTACTTTGACAAGTACCTTCTTAGCGTGAAGCCTGATCATTTTAATGAATCTCAACTGATAACTGATAACTGATAACTGATAAAAATGAGCCTATTCAATTGGTTAATTGATGGCAGTCTCGCCCTAGCCTTATTTTGGATTGCTTGGCAATCGCTAACGGTTCCCAATTTATTTCGGGCCGTCAAATTCTTTATCGTATTTGGACTTTTAATGGCCATCGCTTGGATACGTTTATCGGCCTTAGATATTGCACTGGTCGAAATCACAATTGGTGCCGGATTAACTGGCATTTTACTCTGGGATGCTTTACAAAACTTAGGTAGAAAAATCACCTCAGGGCAAGCTTAAACACTCTTTGATAACTGATAACTGATAACTGAAAATGATGAGTATTCAAACCATTCCTACAACCCCGTTTGAGGGGCAAAAACCGGGTACCTCTGGCTTGCGTAAAAAAGTCAGCGTCTTTCAACAACCCCATTATCTTGAGAATTTTGTCCAGTCTATCTTTGATTCATTGGAAGATTTCCAAGGCAAAATACTGGTCGTTGGGGGTGATGGGCGTTATTACAATCAAACCGCTATTCAAACGATTTTGAAAATCGCAGCGGCTAATGGTTTTGGGCAAGTCTTGGTTGGGCAAAATGGCCTCCTTTCAACACCTGCTGCCTCGGCCATTATTCGCAAATATCAGGCCTTTGGCGGTATTATCCTCTCTGCCAGCCACAATCCCGGCGGCCCTGAAGGAGATTTTGGGATTAAATACAATATCAGTAATGGCGGCCCCGCACCGGAGAAAGTCACCGAAGCCATTTATGAGCATAGCGAACAAATCAGTGAATATCGCATTCTTGATACCAGCGATATTGATTTAGCCCATCAAGGCAAAACTCAAATAGGTGACATGATCGTCGAAATCATCGATCCTGTGAGCGATTATGACAGCTTGATGGCAGAACTCTTTGATTTTAAACGCATTGCGGCCTTATTTCAATCAGGCTTTACCCTGCGTTTTGATGCCATGCACGCCATCACGGGCCCTTATGCGAAGACGATTCTTGAAGACAAATTAGGGGCCCCAGCGGGTACGGTGATGAATGGTGTGCCTTTAGAAGATTTCGGCGGCGGGCATCCCGATCCCAATTTAACCTATGCTCATGATTTAGTTGATATCATGATGGGAGAGAATGCGCCTCAATTTGGAGCGGCCTCAGACGGTGACGGGGATCGCAATATGATTTTAGGGGAACGGTTTTTCGTCACACCCTCTGATAGCCTCGCCATATTGGCGGCCAATGCCCATCTCGTTCCGGGTTATCAAAACGGTATAGCGGGCATCGCCCGATCCATGCCAACCAGCGGCGCGGCTGATCAAGTTGCCCAAGAACTCAATATAGATTGTTATGAAACCCCAACAGGCTGGAAATTTTTTGGCAATTTGCTAGATGCCGGTAAAGCGACATTATGTGGTGAAGAAAGTTTTGGCACTGGCTCCAACCATGTCCGAGAAAAAGATGGCTTATGGGCCGTCTTATTTTGGTTAAATATTTTAGCCGTGCGCGAACAATCCGTAGAAAGCATAGTACGTGAACATTGGGCCAAATATGGCCGCAACTTCTACTCCCGTCATGATTACGAAGGGGTAGACAAAAAAGCGGCTGAAGACTTAATGGAAAACCTGTACAGTATTTTCGGTCATTTAAAAGAAGGCGAATCCTTCCACGGGCACATCGTAGAATACTGCGACGACTTCAGTTACATCGATCCCATCGATCACAGCATCAGCACCAATCAAGGGATGCGAATTGGTTTTGAAGACGACTCACGGATTGTCTTTCGTCTCTCCGGCACCGGCACAGAAGGCGCAACCTTGCGTGTTTATTTAGAATTGTTTGAACAAGATACCGCTAGACATCATTTAGACGCACAAGAAGCCTTAGCGGATTTGATCAAACTAGCCGAACAAATAGCCGGGATCAAAAAATACACAGGGCGCGATAAACCTTCTGTGATTACCTAGATTTTAAAGGTCATTTTTTGTAGGTAAAATACCGGTTTAGTAGAGACGCACGGCCGTGCGTCTCTACTTTATATCTTTAACTTCCACCGCCGACAACAACAACGTATTTTCCTAACCAAGCCTTTTCCAACCTGCCACAAAATCGGGGATAAAAACACAAGCACTAAACACCAATAAACGACTGGATTATTCAATAAACGTATAAAATCAGCAACCCAAGGTTGCGTTTGTAAGCTTTCAAAAAATAGCACCACTGGATTTAACCAAGATTCATCCCCCCTTTCAGCAGATTGACTTATTCCAGAAGCCGTCATACTGGCCGCGCCGACGGCGACTAAAAACGCTAAAATGCTGCCTAAACTGCCCAGCCGCTCACGCAAAGCCAATTGTCGCCCTTCAAAATGTAAATGCCACCGTCGGCGAATACCGTCCAAATACCTCAATTCGCCTTCTTGAAGATAAACGATATGGTTCTGAAGCTTTTGTTTATCGGCCTCAAAACTGTCTAGCAAGGCTGTTTCATAAGCCTTTTCCCAAATCACCTCCCATTGCGTATTCTGTTGACGCGCTTCGCGTAAACGCAGCATGAGGTTATCCCGTTGAATTTCAAGCGTTTTAATGGCCTGATGCAGTTTGCTTAATAATAAAGTCGTATCCGCATCTAATCGGGCCATCATTTGTAAACCGTTTGATAATGTCCGATTCGGCAAACAAGATAAAGGGGCATGATCAAAATGCTGACTTTGTGCCCGTAAATACTGACGCACCAAACGAGCCGCTAAATCCATTCGCGTAAACTGCCATTGCCGAATCAACAAACGCGGCAAAATACGCACTAATAAGGCTTCACCACCGCCCACCAAAAAATCTTGCAACTGCTTCGGCCAAGTTTCCTTCTCCGGTAACGCGCCATGCGCTAACCCATAAACCGCAAATACTGGATTCGGTGCAAAATGCGGTTTAGGCGTATTCTTTGAAATAGCCATCGGCGCCAAATAAGGCATCGCCACATCCAATTGTAACTGCCAATGTTGCTTCGTAGAAGGCAAACGATAACAGGGTTCAAAACGCACAAAAGCGCCTCCCTCAAAACCGTTTTCCTCAGAATCAATTTGAAGCAAACTACGCCCCGGTTTAAATCTCACCCGATCTGCCCCCCCAGGCCCCTTAAAAGACAGGGTTATGGTATGCGAATCAAGCTGCTCATCAGCAATTAACAAGGCCACGCCCAATAAAGCCCGTGTACAAAACACCCCAGCCTGACTTTCGTCAAGGCCTTGTTTAACAAAGGCTTGTTGATAAAGCAGCCCAATCTGATCCCAACCTTGTTTAAGATGTAAAAGCCAATCATCAGGCAAAGCCGTTTTTGAAGCCGGCGCGATAAACGTCTCAGAACGAAACAACCGCTTATCCTCATCAACCATAAACCCTTCTTCACTCAAACGCGGCTGCTCAACACTAGAAAAGTGAGGCGGTTCAAGTTGAACAACCCCTTCCTGCTCAATTTCCGTGCGTAATAAATAATAAAACTCGTAGCTCAAACTCATATCAGTTATCAGTTATCAGTTATCAGTTATCAATAATCAATTGTTATTATATAATCAGCCACGGAAAAACACGGAAAAACACTGAAATATTCCGTGCTTTCTGTGTCATTCCGTGGCAAAATCCGCTCAAATTCCATCCCCGATTAATACAAATCCTCCCCAATAATAAGCATTCTTATAAGGCTGACTGGAGAATGGCTCTTTTGATTGTAATCGTGCTTTAACCCGCTCACCTGACATCTCTCGCAATTGCCGTTGGGCTTGTTTTAAGGCCTGTATCGCTGATAACCCGTCGGCTAAACCTTGATAAAAGTCTTCCATCAATAACCGTGTGGAGGCATCATCGACTCGCCATTGTGTGGCTAACACATTATGCGTGCCGGCAAACAGAAAGCCGGAACTTAACCCCATATATTCATCTCCTAAAGTAGGTTGAACTTGGGCGGTTTCACATGCACTGAGAACCACTAAACGGGGATTGGGCATCCGCAAACTGGCAAATAATTCTTTGGCTTGCAAGCTGCCATCGGCGAGTTTTAATCCCGATTGTAAATTCGGTGCAAAATACCCATGACAGGAAAAATGCCCGTGTTTGGCAATCTCGATCTCTTGGCGAACACGGTTAAGCGTGGCTTCTTGGCCGGGCAGGTAGGTATCATTGGGCCGGTACTGGTTTTTGATGGTTTGGCATTCTTGTTGGGCATGGGCGAGCGTGCCGTCGGGATTGGCGATAATGCAGCCTTTACCGGGTTGTGTTTGCTCACGATGATGAATCAAGCGCAGTACTTGTAAAGAAGGGGTGTAACGCACGGTATAACGTAGGCCTAAGGGTTCTCCGTCCATTTGAATCAGATGCAAGGGCAGCAAATGCCAATCTTGATGCGGAATCAACAGGATTTCAAATGCCCCTTGCTCACTTTCTGTCGGTATGGCTTCCCCTTTTAGCAAGCCGGGCAGGAGGTGTGCTGTCAACCACTCGCTGATGGCATTCACAGCCCGTTGACGCTTGAGACGATTTTTGCTATCCACGCCTTCATAGAAACGATCAATACGCTCCTTCAATTGTTGCCGCGTGATCTCTATTCGCACTGGCTTATGTACGCCTTCAGCGGTGAGGGTATACAGATAGAGAAAATCAGGCCGTTGTTCAAAGGCGATAGCGATGCCATTGGCGGGTAAGAGGCTGATCACGTCTTCTAGGGGCTGGGGTTGAATCGCTTCAGCAAAGGCGGGATCTTGTTCTGCGATGTCACGGCGAACGCTATCCAGTTGTTGTTCCAACCGTTCTAAAGCGTGCCACCATTGCGCTTGTTGTTCCGGGCTGGCATCCCTGCGAGGCGTACTGGGGGTCAAAAAGCGTGTTTCACCGTTACCGGTTTCGCTAGTGGCGATATCGAGAGACTGTACCGATTGACGTAACTGTGCCCGTAGTTCACGATAGGCCAAACGTAAGTGCTCATCAACCTGTGCCCCAGGTTCGGCCACTTCGCGCAGCATTTGTTCAATCAAGACGCGCGATTTACTGCGTTCTAGGATACGATAAGCTTGCGTGGGTTGATTCAGTGCCAAGGCTAAATCGGCCGCCAAACAGAATAAGGAGATATTTTGTTCTACAATAACGGTTTTAGCGGCATCGGAAATGCGGCTTAACAAGTCATCCAACCAATCCAAGCCCTGTTTAGCCAACTCAAAAGCCCCCTGTTGATCTGGCCCTTGAGG
>JAYQWI020000458.1:0-3602 GCA_035871815.2 Candidatus Parabeggiatoa communis | reverse complement strand
GCCATTTTAGATAAATAATGCCCTTCTTTAAAACAAAGACGCGCTTAACTCATTGATTGCAGATAACATTTCATCATCATCGGTTAAGGCTTGGGCAATTGCACTTCGGCAAGCCATCGTGGCATTCACACCGCTAACGATCAGTTTAGCAGCATGAACTAATAAACGAGTACTGGCCCCTTCTTCCAAACCATTACCTTTCAAATTACGGGTCATCTTAGCAAATTTAACCAAGAGTTCGGCCATCGCAGCATCAATATGGGTTTCATTGCGAATAATCTTAGCTTCCAAATCAGGAGCAGGGTAATCAAATTCTAAGGCCACAAAACGTTGCCGTGTACTTTGTTTTAAATCTTTAAGCACACTTTGATAACCCGGATTGTAAGACATCGCTAAACAAAATTCGGGCGGACTGATCAATAACTCACCTAATTTTTCAATAGGCAAAACGCGCCGATCATCGGCAAGCGGATGAATAACAACAGTCGTATCTTTACGGGCTTCAACAATTTCATCTAAATAACAAATCCCGCCATGTCGCACCGCCCGTGCCAACGGCCCATCAACCCAAACAGTATCGCCCCCACTGATTAAAAATCGCCCCACTAAATCGGAAGCGGTTAAATCATCATGGCAAGACACCGTAATCAAAGGCCGTTTTAAGCGCCAAGCAATATGTTCCATAAACCGCGTTTTGCCACACCCCGTAGGCCCCTTAAGTAATAACGGCAATTGGTTATGATAGGCCGCTTCAAACAATTCAATTTCACTATCAACCGGTTCATAATAAGGTTGTTTTTCTATAATATAAGCTTCTGGTTTAAATACACGCGCTTCCATGTCAGTTATCAGTTATCAGTTATCAGTTATCAATTGTGATATTAGTGTCATTAAATATATTGCGTGAAAAGGTGAAATCCTCATCGTTATACATAAGTTAAGGAAGTTCAAAAAAAATAAATCCCAAAAGGCTAATTCAAGCCGGTTTGTTTAATTTCTCTCATTCTCTGCGCGAAGCGGCTCTGCGTGAGCCGACAGTTTGTGACATAAGATTTGTGTGCATAGAGTAGCCCTGCTCAAATAGCTAACACATTGATTTTATTATAAATGACACCTCCCCTCATTCAGCTTGATAACTGATAACTGATAACTGATAACTGATAACCGAAATGCGAAAAACCATCCTAATGCTGACGGCTAACCCAACAGATACAACAAAACTCAAATTAGCCGAAGAAATTGAGAAAATTGAGCAAGCCTTACAACGCAATCAAGGTGATGAACAATTTGAGTTAAAAGCACACTTAGCGGTTACGCCCGATGAAGTACGTCGCGCCTTATTAGATATCAAACCCCATTTTGTCCATTTTTCGGGGCATGGTGCCGCTGAAAACGGCATTATCTTAGAAAATGAACAAGGAAAAAAGCACGCTTTGAGTACCACAACACTGGCTCAAGTTTTTGAACCTTATCACAATCAAATTGAATGCGTCATACTCAATGCCTGTTTCACGGCCGTACAAGCCAGTGCGATTGTCAAACATATTGATTATGTGATTGGCATGAATCAACCTATTAAAGATAAAGCCGCGATTCAATTTGCCATTGGTTTTTATGATACCATCGCGGCAGGTAAATCCATTGAAACGGCTTTTAAAATGGGGTGTTATACGATAGCGGCCCAATTATCAACACAAGACGAACATCTCAAGCCGGTATTGAAAAAACGATATCAGCACACGATTTGTGATCTGCCCATCCCCCCCAATCCTTTTTTTACAGGGCGTGATGCCTTATTGCGAGAAATACAAGAAACGCTTCATTTTCAAAAAGCGGCCGCTTTAAGTGGTTTAGGGGGTGTCGGCAAAACCCAAACCGCTGCTCATTATGCTTATCAGCATCAAAATGAATATCAAGCCGTATTATGGACGTTAGCCGATACGCCAGAATCGTTGAAATCGGGTTTAGTGGCTATCGCGCATAGCCTAGATTTACCCGAAAAAGACGCTCAAAAACAACAAGATACCATTGACGCAGTCAAAAAGTGGCTACAAAGCCATGAGGATTGGCTGCTCATTTTCGACAACGCTGACGATATCAGCCTCATCGATCCGATTTTTCGCAGCCAGCAGTGTCATCTTCTGCTCACCACCCGCGCCCAAACCACTGAACCTCTCGCGCAAAGAATAGGCTTATCGGCTTTTTCAGAAGAGGAAGGCACAAGTTTCCTACGAAGCCGCAGTCTTGACAAACCGCGTAACCCATCAGGGGTGATAACCGATTATGCGTTTATTGATAAGATCACAGCCAGACAGATTGCTCAAAGGCTAGACAATTTGCCCTTGGCATTAGATCAAGCGGGTGCTTATATTCGAGAAACGCAATGCGGTTTAAGCGGTTATTTGGAACGCTATCGCACCCATGCCCCCAAACTCTTAGCCAGACGCGGCAGTTGCTCTGCTCATCCCGATGCGATTGCCAAAACCTGGCTATTATCTTTTGAGAACATCGCCCAAGAAAACCCAACAGCCCGTGATATCTTATCTCTGTGTGCCTTTTTACACCCAGACAACATCGCCGAAGAGATTTTTTCGTTTATTGATACCCTAGATTTAGACGAAGCCCTGAGTGTCATTTTTAAATACTCCCTCGTACACCGTGATCCCAATACCCAAATGCTATCGATTCATCGCTTAGTGCAATTGATCTTAAAACAGGGGATGGATGAAACCGAGCAACGTGATTGGGCAGAGAAGGCAGTTCGAGCGCTGGTGAGTGTTTTTCCTTATATTGAATTTGAAAATTGGGCACTTTGTGAACGGTTATTGCCGTGTGCCCAAACCGGTGTGGCACTGATTGAAGAATGGGTCTTAGAATTTGCAGAAGCGGCCAGTTTACGGAATCAAACGGGTTATTATTTGAAGGGTAAGGCAGAGTACGCCCAAGCCAAGCCGTTATATGAGCGAGCCTTGGCTATTAGGGAGAAAATGTTAGGCAAGGAACATCCCTCTGTTGCAACCAGCCTCAACAATATCGCCGGATTGTATTATGCCCAAGGCGCGTATGAGCAAGCTTTGCCGTTATATGAGCGAGCCTTGGCTATTTGGGAGAAAATGTTAGGCAAGGAACATCCCTCTGTTGCAAACAGCCTCAACAATCTCGCCTTGTTACATTATGCCCAAGGCGCGTATGAGCAAGCCAAACCATTACTTGAACGCGCTTTAAAGATTGCGAACAAATTCTTTAAATCTGATCATCCTGACGTGCGTCTCTATTCCAAAAATTATGCTCTTTTGCTTGAGGAAATGGAGTACAGCGGATCAGGGGATTGAGCGGATTGGTGAGTGGGCTCTGTTACCATTCATATCTTAGTACAGCGGATCAGGGGATTGAACGGATTGGTGAGTGGGCTCTGTTGGCATTCATCGGATATCCTCAAATAAATTCCTGAACACACCCTTGCACCAATCTGTTCAATTCCCGGAGCCAAAGTACTCTTTTTCAAAAATAGGAGGATTCAATAAATTATGAGCAAAAACGATTTAGAAAATTTCCTGAACCAAGATAGGGAAGATAGCCAAACAGATGTTGACTGGTTATCT
>JAYQWI020000457.1:0-4332 GCA_035871815.2 Candidatus Parabeggiatoa communis | reverse complement strand
ACAACAGCAGAAAAAACTGAAAAATTGGAAACAGAGATTCAAGCACAAAGTGACAAACTGGGAAAACCAATTGATTTATTAGCGGGAGAGGATGTTGCAAAATTTGTCATTAAACATGCTAAAGATTTGTTGTTTAGATTGGATATATCTTCCTAAACAAACGATTTTCTGGTTCCCATGCACCAATATCCAATCCAGATTTCACTGAGAAACTCAACTCAGGCGCGTCTAGAATGCATTCCTACGCTGGCATGTGAGAACGAGGAACAAAACAAGTTATTCATTTAACCTAAATACTATCAAATTCACCATCCTCAAACCTTTTTTTCAGTTGCTGGCGCTGAATTTTGCCAATCGCCGTTTTGGGAATGGTGTCTTTACTGACTGGAATCAAGTCGTCTGGATTTAGCCCAATCTGTTTCACAACGATTTCCCTGATTTGATGAATCAGTCGTTTCTTGTCGTTGGCATCAGTGGCACTGAAAAAAAGGGCTAATTGATCAGTCTGGCTGCTAGGTGTTCTTACGGCACAAGCGGCTGTGTAAGAAACATTAACGCCTTCAATTTCTTCCACTGCGGCTTCAATATCATGGCAATAATAGTTATTGCCACAAATGATAATGATATCTTTCTGCCGCCCGGTAATGGTTAAACGCCCTTGTTGGAGAAATCCCAAATCTCCAGTGTTAAACCATCCCTCTTCAGTGAAGGCTTCAAGGTTCGCTTGCGGATTCTGATAATAGCCAGACATAACCGTTAATCCTTTCACTTGTAAAATCCCAATCTGCCCTTCTTCAATGACTTGGTTTTGCTCATCGACAATTCGCAGGTCAACACCTGGAATCGGCGCGCCGACTTCTACAAACAAATCATCGTCTGTGGTTGAGTCCAACGAAAAGTTATCGGAAAAAGTCACACCAGAGGACACTTCTGCCATCCCCCAAGACGGACGTAAGGCTGTCGGCGCGAGTTGATGGGGGGCGAGTCGTTGCAAAAAACGCCGCGCGGTTTTCGCAACAATGGTTTCCGCACCATTCAATAAGCATTTCAGGGAAGATAAATCCCAATGCCGTTGTTTAATCGTTTCAGCACAATCATTGATCAAACTGTACGCAAAATTAGGCCCGAATGTGATGGTTGCTTGAAAGCGTTCAATTAAATCAAGCCATATAAGCGGTTCTTGTAGAAATAATTGAAAGGGAAAATGGATTTCTTGCTGGCCTAAATAAACGGCTCGAATGTGGAAATAGATAAGCCCGGCCACATGATCGATAGGAATCCAGTTTAAATTGATCTCATCAAAGGAAAAACCGTTCATTTGTACCGAAGCCATCGTTTGGCTCAACAGATTTCGATGGTTCAATAAAACGCCTTTTGGTATGCCGGTGCTACCCGAAGTCAGCATCATCACTGCAATGTCATCCGGTTGGCTGGCGTGTGTGTTCGGGTTCTCCATCACGCAATTCTGACAGATGAACAAATAGCGAGTGCGACAGGGTTAAGTTTGGAAATGATTAAAGCACTGTGAAGCGGGGGCTGTTGACTGAAAGCTAGCCGGTATTTGTCATGCTGATTTTGTGTTTCTCAAAGGACTATAAATGTTTCAGTTCTTTTTTCAGGTGTTTTTCAAACGTCGAAGACGTCGCTTTGTGATCATGATCATCTGTTTTGTCAGTTATCCGTTATAAAAATCAATCTCACGCAAAGGCGCAAAGGCGCAAAGGTGCAAAGGTGCCAAGTAGAGACGCACGGCCGTGCGTCTCTTGGCGCGAAGCGTGAGATTAAATTAAGTTTGGAAATGTAGTCATCAGCAAAATTACCGATATAACCAAACGCGCATCAGTGAAATCAGTTTGTCGGTGTCTACTGGTTTTGAGAGGTAGTCGTTGGCTCCGGCTTCGATACATTTGGCTTTGTCGCCTTTCATGGCTTTGGCGGTTAGGGCTATGATGGGTAGTTGCCGGTGCTTGGGTTGTTTTCTGATTTGCCGCATGGCTTCGTAACCGTCCATTTCGGGCATCATGATGTCCATCAAAATCAGGGCTATATTTTCATGTTCTTTTAATATGGCGAGGGCTTCAATGCCGTTTTTGGCACCGATAACCTCCATCTCTTTTTCTTCTAAAACGGTGGCGAGTGCATAAGTATTACGCACATCATCATCGACTATCAGTATCTTTTTGTGCTTTAAAATGGCCTCTTTGTCATGCACCATTCGTAACATATTGCGTTTGTCATGAGGCAATTTGGATTCAATCTGATGGAGAAATAAGGTGGCTTCTTCTAATAAACGTTCTGGCGATTTGACCGATTTGATCGGTATTTTGTCGGCACATCGCAGTAATAAGGCTTCTTCGGACGAGCTTAAGTCACGTTCAGCATAGACAATCATCGGCACTTTACACAGCTTTGATTCTTTTTGTATCTGATCTAACAGTTGGCTGCCAGAACCCTGTTCTAGATCCATGTCTAGGATAATACAATCATAAGTGACACTTTGTAGTGCTTGAAAAGCCTGCTGAATGGTTAAGGCGAGTTTGATCTGGATATCGTCTCCTTCAACAAGGGCGAGAATGTTTTGTTGATGTGTGTCGTTATCGACAATCACGAGCAGATTTTTCACGGTTCGGCTTAAAAACTGTTCTATGGTTTTAAAAGCATCCCCAAGTTGTTCCATACTCACCGGTTTAAGCAAATAGCCAATCGCGCCCATCTTTTTCGCATCAAGGCTTTGTTCAGCAGCTGACATAAAATGCACAGGAATATGGCGCGTGTCAGGGTTGTCTTTCAGCTTTTCCATCACCATCCAACCATCTAGTTGGGGTAAGCCGATATCAAGCAGAATGGCATGGGGTTTATATTGTTCAGCGAGTTGTAAGCCGGTTAATCCATCCTCGGCTAGAATACATTTAAAACCTTTGTTTTGTGCCAATTCCTTGAGAATGCTTGAAAATTTGCGATCATCTTCAATGATCAAAATGGCTTGATCGCCAGATTGCAGATCGTTTCTGTCGTCGGAAATGGGAGCCTTATGAAATGATTCTTGAAGTCCAGATTCATAAGGCTTGCCTTCTGTCTCCTGATGCCTGATCCCTGAGGCCTGAACGTTTGTTTTTTGAATGCTGAACGTCTGAACGTTTTCAACGCCTGACACCTGATGCCCTGAATTCTGGCCCTCCTGCAACGCCTGATTCTTGACCCCTGACTCCGGCAGAGTTAACGTAAAACAGCTCCCTTTGCCTTCTTCACTTTCTAATGTGAGTTCGCCACCGAGTAATCGTGCTAATTGACGAGAAATGGATAATCCGAGTCCGGTTCCACCGTAGCGACGGCTAGTCGTGCCATCCACTTGTTGGAAGGCTTCAAAGATAACTTGTTGTTTTTCTTTAGGAATACCAATGCCCGTATCAACGACACTGATGGCAATAAAATCCTCAAAATCCCCTCCGGCCCCAAAATTAAACTTTTGCGAAGGGGATTTTCCGATGGCGGTTACCTTGATTTCGCCTTCATGGGTAAATTTGAAGGCATTGGATAATAGGTTGTTCAGAATTTGTTTGAGCCGTTGCCCGTCTGTTTGTAATATTGAAGGTATGTTGTCGGCAACGTTGATGTGGAAGCCTACCCCCTTGTTTTCGGCCATAAGGCGGAACTTTTGCTCAATCATTTCCATTAAATCGCTGAGTGAGACGGGTTCAATTTGAACTTCAACTTTACCGGCTTCGACTTTTGATAAATCCAAGATGTCGTTGATCAATGTCAGTAAATCGTTGCCGGCACTCTGGATGGTTTTGGCATATTCTACCTGTTTGTCGTTTAAATTACCGGGTTTGTTGTCGCTTAATAATTGGGAGAGTATCAATAAACTGTTTAACGGGGTGCGGAGTTCATGCGACTTATTGGCCAGAAATTCAGATTTGTATTTGCTGGCTAATTCTAATTCTTTGGCTTTGGTTTCAATCGCGGCCCGCGCCTTTTCCATTTCGATATGCGCTCTTTCCATTTCAGCTTTGGTGTGTTCTAGCGCACGATTCTTGTCTTGAATGTCGGCTTTTTGGCCTTCCAAATCCCGTGTGCGTTCTTCCAGTATTTCATTCGTTTGGCGCAATTCTTCCTGTTGGGTTTGCAACTCTTCTGATTGACTTTGCAATTCTTCCGATTGGCTTTGTAGTTCTTCGTTATTTTGCTGAAGTTCACTTTGTTTCGATTCGAGTTCAAGTTGTTGTTTTTGTAAGGTTTCGGTTTGTAGCTGGCTGCTTTCTAAAAGCTTTTGCATCTCTGTGCGCGATTGGGCGGTATGCACCGCTATCCCAATATTCTCCATCATCTGTT
>JAYQWI020000456.1:0-2624 GCA_035871815.2 Candidatus Parabeggiatoa communis | reverse complement strand
GTCTGCGGAATGGCGTGATTGATTTGCATGGGGGGCGTGGGCGTTTGAGCAATGTGACAATGCACTAATTCCATCGACTCTTCTGATTGGAAAGGCAATCGCCCTGTCAGCAGTTCATAAAAAGTTACGCCCAAGGAGTAAAAATCGGTGCGATAGTCAATGCCGCGATTCATGCGCCCTGTTTGTTCTGGGGACAGATAAGCCAGTGTGCCTTCTAACACATTAGGACTTTGAATTTCTTGGTTTTCTCGGGGTAACAGGCTGGAAATACTGAAATCAATCAGTTTAACCTGCTTGGTTTCGGGATGAATCAGAATATTGTGAGATTTGATGTCCTTATGAATCACTCGGTTTTGATAGAGGCCTTCTAAGACTTTGACAATCGCTATTGCGATATTGAAAAACGCTTCCAAGGTCAGTGGATTTGCAGTCACATACTCAGAAAGAGCAATGGCTCCCACCTCTTCCATAATCATGGCAAAGCCATTGTTATAATTTTCAAGGGCATCTGGATGGATAATCCCATCCAGATCAAGATTTTTGGCAATGGTATATTGATTGCGAAACTGCACCAATTCATTGAAACTGGGATAGTCATTCTTGAGGAATTTAATGACAACAGGTTTTTTATCCGTTTCTCGTTGTCCCCGATAAATCAAGGTTCTGGTACCATCGTAGAGCTTTTCCGTCATACGATAGCCCAATAGGGTAGGTGTTATTTCTGTCATATTCATTTATCAATTCTCATCTATCAGTTATCAATTCTCAATGATCACATCTAATTATCAGTTATCAAAAGCTTGATATCTCTAATTAATAGTTCTGTTCGGAAATAAACTAGGGTGAGCTGTACCAGACTTCGTTCCATAAACCTAAGGAAGTTCCAAAAAAATAATTATCCCAAAAAGCAATTCAAGGCGGTTTGTTTAATTTTTCTCATTCTCTGCGGCTCTGCGCGAAGCGGTAGCCCACAGTTTGTTACAAATTATTTGTTGGCATAGAGTAACCCCGCGGGATAATTTATTTTTTTGTTATTCCTAAACCTGTTCGACATAAATTTATTGCAATAGGTTGTTGCTTGGATTTTTTGTGCTTGCCTGATTGGCAGTGCTAGGTTTTGAAATTGATAAATGAACGCTAAACACTGATAACTGAAACCCCTATTTTTGTTTGATGACTAACAAGGTTATGTCATCAGCCACCTTTTGCGTACCAATGTGTTCTCGGACATCGGCAATCACGGCTTCTTGTATTTCTTTGGCTGATTTATGCCAGTTTTGACTCACTATATCGCATAAGCATTCCATGCCATATTCAATCTCTTCGGTATTTTGGGCTTCCGTTATACCGTCGGTGTACAGAACAATCCCTTCCCCTTGTTCTAATTGTATTTCCCGTTGTGACACAAAAGGGGCTATATCGGATTTTAAGCCCACCATGAAACCTAAATCAAACGTATCAATCCGGTCTACTTGGCCTTTTTGATGTACTAATAAAACATCTTCATGTTGGCCCGTTAAACGTAATGTACCCGCTTCATAATCCAATAAAGACAAGGTCATATTTTTATCGGTATGAAGGCGCTGTAGATTGTTATAAACCGCACGATTGAGAACGGTTAAGAAGGTTTTGGGATCACTGACATCATTCGTCAATAAGGTTTGGACGGCCATTTGTACCATTAGCATCAAAACCCCACTTTCAAGCCCATGGCCAGTCACATCACCAATACCGATTTTCACATGCCCGTTATGTTCAATAATATCGTAGTAATCGCCCCCAACTTCATCGGCTGGTTCCATAAAACCCGCAATATCGAGTTCCTTAATGTGCTGGAGTTCGATTTCATCGGGCAGTACCATCTTTTGCAGTTGACGGGCTACGTCTAATTCGGCACTCATACGCATATTTTCGGCTTCTAGGCGTTTATTCAGGCCGGTAATTTCTTGGTTAGCTTTGGCAAGTTGGGTAGTGCGTTCGGCCACTTTTTCTTCTAAGTGATTAGCATAAGTGGCGTTTTCCAGGGAAATCGCAATCTGGCTTGAGAGCAATTTTAAAACCGTTAAACGATCTGATGTAAACGCATCAGACATTAAATTATTTTCGAGATACAACACCCCAGTCAGTTTGCCATGATACAAAATAGGCTGACATAATACCGATTTAGGTTGTTTTTCAATGAGATACGGATCATTCGTCAAGCTGTCATCACGAGTGGCATCATTGAGTACGAGCGGGGTTTGATTCCTCAGCACCGTATTGATAACCGCACGAGGCACTAATAATTCTTCGCCGGCTTTTTCCAAAGGTAAGTTGTGTAAGTCAACTTGAACTGATTCTGAGTCTGCCGAAGCGATGGCTTCAAGCCAAAATTGTCCCTGTTTTTCTAAGATTAAAACACCCTGCTGAGCGCCGACATTTTCAATCACAATCTGCATCAGATTACGAATGAATTGCTCAAGCACCCTTTCATCCGAAATCGCTTGTGACGCTTTCATGACGCTGGCAAAATCCAGAACATCAGACCCCATCATGCCAGTAACCGTAACGCTATGACTGGCCGTATAGGTACTGGTTGTCTTGTGGCTCGGAAAGCGGGTTGATTCGCTGCGAGTAAGGAGAGG
>JAYQWI020000455.1:0-5236 GCA_035871815.2 Candidatus Parabeggiatoa communis | reverse complement strand
TGGGTGCGTAATGACTCAATTCCACCGCGACGCTGTAATGCAAGACGTTGAGCATTTCTATTGGATCGGGTTGATCAGTGACGCTGACCGATAAATAGGGAATGACGCGCGTCCATGTCTTTTTGACATCGGTGGGGTACTCTTGCGTCGTCACCGTGACCGTATTAATCAACGTCTTTGCTTGGCGATTGCTGATAACGACTTTAACATTAGCTGTCGCGCCGGGGGTTAAGTCGGGCAAATTGCACGTTATTGTCTCGCTTTCACAACGGCCACCCTCCAACGATTCAATAGTGACTAAGTCGGTGTTGTCTGGCAAAACATCGGCCAAAGTCACGCTGCTAGCGGTTTCCTCACCTTGATTGGTGACGGTGATGCTATAAGTCACGTTTTCACCTTGTTTGGCAATACGCGGTTCTGGCACGACTTTAATATCTAATACCGATTCTCCTGGCAATGCCGGTTGACAAACCTTTTCATTATCACTGACAACGCAGGGTTTTGAGTCAAACTGATAACCGGCCTTACTGGCAATGACGGTATACTCGCCTTCGGCTAAGCCATTGATTTCCCAAGAGCCTGTGGTATCGGTAGTCGTGGTTTTATCGCCGATTTGGATGGTGACACCGGGTAAGGGGTTGCCTTCTTTGTCTTTCAGGATACCGAAGGCTCTGTAGCTAACTGGTTCAGACAACACAACCAATGTTACTTGCCATGAAGTTTCGTCACCAGTTAAGTTTACTTGGGCTGGTTCAAAGGTATAGCCTTCTTTACTGGCATTTACTGTGTATTCGCCTTCAGTGATACCAACAATTGACCAATGGCCAGTTTCATCAGTTGTAATAACCTTATCACCCACTTGGATGGTGGTATCTGCCAATGGTTCGCCTTGTTTATCAAGAACTTTACCAGAAACGCTAAATTGTATTGGCAACGCTTCCCCTTCTGTCATAACAACGATTTCTGTTTTCGCACTAATCGTTGGGTCAGCTTGAGAAGTGGCTGTTACTGTGACAACGTCTTTTGTACCCGGCGTTGCTGGCAAAGTTATATCAAGCCCAAGTTTTGCGGTTTTTAAACCTTCCACAGTAATTGTGCTTGGTAATGTACTTAATTGCCAACCTTTTGAGTCGCTAACATTCAAAGTATAAGTGTCCACAGTAGGACCTACATTTAATACTTTAACGTCAAAACGCGCCGTTATACCGGGTTCTCTGGTAAGTACATCTGGACCAGATACCGTCACTTCGTGGAGAATCTTGCTGGGATGAGTCTCAACACTGGATGCTTCCACCAAATCTTCTATTTGCACATCTTCGTCTAAAAGGATGTTGTCGGAGAAGAATTTGATTTTACCACCTGCTTTCATGATCTTAGCAGTGTTGCCTCTCAAGTCAATTACACCACCTGGCCCAACGGCAAGGGTAATATCTTTGACAGCAACTAGAGCATTGGGACTAAGGTCACGCAGTTCTAGTTTCCAGTTTTCACCACCAAACAGTTTGATTTCCATAGCGTCTTTGATACGCATATTAGGACCAAATACCATTATTTCAGGTTCAGCAAGGACTTTACCCCCTGCATTTTGATTTATACTGCCGAGTGCAGCTGAATTAAGGACAGTTCCCCCATTCAAAATACCCCTAAGTACTAATGTTGAGTGATCCGTTGCATAACTCTCAAGCGTTACCGTCAGGTTTCCGCCAGCTCCTTTTACAGCAGGAAGCCCATCATTGTGACAATAATTCCATACTCGTGCGTCGCCACCGTAACCTGAACCAATTGCACCTGTATCATCATTCATCAAGTAGTTCATAGCAGTTATTGTAGTGTCACCACCATCTCCACCCCAAGCCGGACCTGAGTTGTATCCTGTACCCAAGTTATAAGCTGAATCAACACTACTATCATTCTCACAATCACTATTTACTTTATGGGTATTACTAGCAATTCCACCATTGCCACCGTAGGTAATCAATTGAGCACCACTGTACTCATTTGGAGCTTTTGGACCAATAGTACCTTTGTTAATAAGAGTACCTGCATCTACTGTAACCGAACCGCCTTTTAATAGATTTCCGCTCACTGAACCTGCATCAGCGTAGTCAATAGATGGTTCATCAATAACTACCATGTTCCCATTTATAACCACGTTCGCACCGTGAGTAATAGCCTGACCTGCAATTCCCGCTTCAATGACACCGTTAGGATTATTGAATAAGGTAGTTGCAGTGATGGACACTCCATTTGCTAAAGATGGTTGCGAATAGGAACTACCTGTCCATTTTCCATGTCCACCATCTGCTCCTTGGATTGTTCCATCGTTGTAGATGTTCACAGCAGTAAAATCCAACATATTGCCTATTCCCTTCAAAGTAGCACCGTCATCTATACAAAGTGTACCTTTAGGATTTAACCAATCACTGTTAATGATATCAATAGCAGCATTAGCTAACACTGTATGCCCCGTTTGAATCAACACAGTATCTCCATTTCCTGGAGCCTTAATAGCATTTCCCCAAACACCACTCTCTTTGCGTTCCCATATACTAGCATTCCATTGTCCATTACTCTTAGAACGAATCGTAGGAGAATCACAGGGGTTAGCAAGTGGGGTAGCAGGATCACCTAATAAATTTGTTTCAAAAGCAATCCATCTATAGAGATTACTGGTGGCAGACAGATTTTGTTTTGATTTCTGATTTGCAACACCGATTCGATTGTGTCCATCAGTGAAAATTGCCTCAGCGAAGTATTTATGGGCTCGATTGGATGCTCCCTCAAGATAGCTACCGGGGTTATACCATCCATAACGAGAATTACCAATATAGGCAAATGCCCCTTTATCCCCGGTTGTGAGCATTTCGGCAAAGCTATCCGGTGAAGAATAGGAGGAAGCAGTGCGGTTGTCTATGGAAGCAGCATAACATCCTTGTGAATAAACCAGCATGAAGTCATTGTTGTTTAAAGAAGTAATGTCATTACTCCCCATCTTCATGTTGTATGTCACACCCGAGTGACCTAGATGATTCAACCAGCCATATTGGTTGGAATCGATTTCGGTAATGAGTGTGTCCATTGACCAAGTGTTATCTTTGTCATACAACGTCTCTTTTGGAGTAGAACCCATGAAATCAGATACCCAATCCAGTCGGTCACCTCCCCAAGTTGTGCTATCTAATTTCTCTCCTACCAAAAGCGTTTTAAGTGGAGATACTGAAGTTTCAAAAGCAATAATTTTTTTAATCTGATTCTCGGCTTCAGTTGGATCATCGGCTGCAATACGTCCAACGTAAACTTCAGAATACCAATCAACACCATCTACAGGTTCACACCATGTACTGTCGTTATCGTCATTCCAAGTACCGTCCAGATTGCCAAAATACAAATCTGTGGGAATGTCACTATCTGTATAACTACCCATATCAACATGACAACCTCGTGTTGGTACGGCTGGTTGACCATTTTCATTGTCACTATCACCACCTAAAACGACATACTCAGTTCCGTGGTTTAAATGGCTATCTTTAATAAAATTACGCATCTTTTCGGCAGGATCCACGCCTACATAATTAGATGTGATGTTACTGATAGTTTCAATGTGAGTCTCAAATCCACCACCCGGTGGAGATTTTCTCCAATCAGCAAGTGTTTGAAATGTGGATTTCAAAGTATCAGTGGTAATTATTAGATATTGATGTGCCATATCTGATGTAGGAAGAGGAATGGTTTCAGAATACAACACAATGTCATCATCATTATCTACTACATCCTTAATTTCTTCCACATTGATAGGCAAAGGTCTGAAAGGGACTTGATCTAATGGAAGTGGAGTTGTTCTTTCCTTAGTCATGACTACTACTTCAATTTGTGAAGAATAGCTCAGACGCTTTTGAACAGGGTTATAAACCACTGGTGAAATTTCCACTTCTACAATTCCTGCACCATGAAGATGTTGCGGAGTAGCTGCTACATAATTTGGAGTAGCTGGGTAGTTCGCATCTGTTGAATAAATAGTCTCATCAGGTATAGTTACCGGAATTGGACCTTGATGGGAAAGTGGGATGGGAGTAGGTGTATGGATAATATTATACGTTCCTGCTATTTCTTGCAATGCGGAACGCTTGATTTCCACTGTAACTAACTCTTGGTCAGGAGCAACAAAAATTTTAGCTGTTCTGACAGGCAATAACGGTGTACCTGAGATAGCATCATTTTGACGAAAATCCTCTATTTCCACTTTAGACAACCCGTCAGGAAGTGATACGACTGTTGGAGCGGCAATTGTGTATGTGCTACTGTACTTCTCGTCATGAGTAGGTGATTCAACAGCTACATTCACAGTTTTTTCATCCTTACCACCGTTGTTGTCTGTAACTGTAAAAGTGGCGGTATGACTGCCAACAGACATAAACGCATAGGTAGTTTCTTTAGCGTTAACCGTACTGCCATCATCAAAAGACCATTGAACAGTGTGAGTATCGCTAATATCAGTATCAACAAAATCAGCATTTAAAGTTACTGTACTGCCAACAGTCGTAACTATATTACTGCTAGTTTCCAGCGTGATTTGTGGCACAGAGTTAGGAGTTTCAGGAGGTTTTACAGGCACACTAAGGTCTCTAATACCAAAATTAACAGTCTGTCTTTCACCATTACTCACAGATACTGAATGTTTCATCAACGCAGTAGTCTTTATGGGTGTCGTTTGTAACCAACCACTGGGAATACGGCTCCAAATTTTGAAATCTCCACCAGTGGAACTTTCAAACTTGAAATAACCATTCTCATCTGTTTGCACTTGGAATGAATTATAAGCAGCATCCATAATGTGGATGGTTTGACCACTCAACACTGGTTCATCAGGGATTTTATTGCCATTGGCATCCAATTTAAGATCTAAACTATCACTGTCGTTTAAATCTGTAAATTTATAGCCATCAATAACCGCAGGAGCAGCTGGTCGAGCAAAGCTAATCGTAGGCAAAATCACACCCACAAACAAAGCCAACCCAACCGCCAAAGCGGGTAAATTTGGTGCAAATCTCCACAGCCCATTATCAACAGGTGGCTCCTTCACAGATTTCAGGGAACTAGTCCCCACAGTAGATACCACCGGCACATCCGGTGAAAGGGTAACAGATAACCACCGCGTCACCGGCAGTAATCGGCTTATCCCGGCAAAGATAGCGAGTATGCCCGCTATTAAGCATTGCCCAAGTCTCAATCCACTTGA
>JAYQWI020000454.1:0-2844 GCA_035871815.2 Candidatus Parabeggiatoa communis | reverse complement strand
TTTAAATCTAAGCGGCTTAACAACAACGCCATTAAACGTCAACACAGGCACTGTCAAGTTTGATTTAACCCTAGAATTATATGAAAAAGGGGAAGAGATAACCGGCTGGTTTGAATATAATACCGCCCTGTTCAGTGCAGCAACGATGCAGCGCATGGTGGGCCATTTACAAAATTTACTGGCAGACATTGTCGTTGAACCAAATCAAAGTCTTTCAAAATTGTCGCTGTTGAACGATGTTGAAAAAGCCGCTTTAATAGATGATTTTAATGATGACTTTTTTGATGACGTTTAACTTTTTTCTAAAAAGACTATTTCTAAACCTAACAGAGATTTTCAAACTAAATTTATTTTGCTTCTTTGCTATTGGAGTGCAAAATTTATTTTGCTACGGCTTTCGTTCCAAATTTATTTTGCTGCATATCAGAAATCTTATGGACGATGCCAACACCGGAGGAGATTGTGAAGAAAAAGAGGGGAATCTTAGAGTTATTAGATCAAACCTGTCAAAACTACCCTGAAAATATAGCCATTCAGCGGAATGATAAAGCAGTCACTTACGCACTTCTTGATACTCTGGCAAATCAATTAGCGAATTATTTAATGGCTAATCAATTGCCAAAAGGCTCAATTATTGCCGTGATGCTTGATGATAGAATCAACATTATCATCGCCTTGATTGGGATACTGAGAGCAGGTTGCGTGTTTGTACCGCTTGATCCAGAATTTCCTGAAGGACGGTTGCGTCACATTGTTAAGGAATTGTCTCCAGATGGGTTTATCACACAACCCCACCGCCGAATTGTCGCGAATATGACAGATAAAAAGACTCGGTTACTCAATCTGGAAGGCAACCAATCCACTAATAAAGCAAAACAACTCATTCCCATTATCGAAGCCCTAAACTCTTTTAGTGCCGAAAAGCCAAGCGTTTCGATTGATAATGAAGCGATGTGCTATATTTATCACACTTCAGGTTCGACGGGCACACCAAAGGGTATCGCAGGCAGATTAAAAAGTATCTCCCATTTTATTCGGTGGGAGATAGAAACTTTTAATGTGAGTCAGGGATGGCGAATCAGCCAGTTCACTATGCCCACCTTTGATGCTTTTTTAAGAGATGTGTTTGTCGCATTATGTGCAGGCGGCACGATTTGTATTCCCCCAGAAAATAACAAACTGCTGGATTCACAAACGCTGATTGATTGGATTGACAAACAACAGATTAACTTGATTCATTGTGTACCGGCTTTGTTTAAAATCATGGTGTCAGACGCTTTAGATTCACAAAAGCTAAAATCACTTCAATATATTTTGATGGCGGGAGAAGTTTTACCCGTTTATGATGTGAAAACGTGGATGGACACTTATGAACGCAAAATTCAACTGGTCAATCTCTACGGAGCCAGCGAAACCACTATGGTGAAATTTTACCACGGGGTTCAAAAATCAGATGTGGAACGTGGTTTCATCCCCATTGGTCAACCCATGAAAGGCGCAAAAGCCATCATATTAGATGATAACCAAGAACTGTGCCCTCAAGGCATTATTGGTGAACTTTATATCAGAACACCCTTTTTAACGCTGGGATATTATAACAAACCAGAATTGACTCAAGCCGTTTTCGTACCCAATCCATTCAGTCAAAATCCCGATGATTTAATCTACAAAACCGGCGATTTAGCACGAGTGTTGAGTGATGGGCATTTTCAATTTATTGGTAGAAAAGATAATCAAGTCAAAATCCGAGGGATTCGAGTTGAACTAGGTGAAATAGAAAAGGTGTTAATTCATCATCGCCTGGTCAAAAATGCCGTCGTGTTATTTCGAGAAGACAATAGCGGCAATCAACGTTTAGTCGCTTACATCGTACCGGCTTTAGAACAAGCACCCAAAACCAATGAATTACAGCGTTTTTTAAAAGAAAAGCTGCCGGAATACATGGTACCGTCAATATTTATCACGCTAGAAGCGATACCCTTGACATCTCATGGCAAAATAGATAGACAAGCATTACCCAAACCGGCGAAAATTAGACAACAACCCGAAAAAAACTTAGTAGCCCCAAAAAATGCGTTGGAATTGCAACTGACTCAAATCTGGGAAAAAGTATTGGGCATTTCTCCTATTGGGATACAGGACAACTTTTTCGATCTGGGTGGACACTCATTATTAGCCATAACCCTGTTAAGTCAAATTGAAAAACACTTTAACAAGCGTTTACCTTTGATCACGCTTTTTCAATTGCCCACTATTGCCCAACAAGCCAGTCTTTTGAGCGAATCTAACCCGGATATTGCGTGGCAAGCATTAGAAGCGATTCAACCCCAAGGCACTTATCCGCCTTTGTTTATGATGGGTTCAACTCACTTAGCCCGTGCCTTGTTACCTTGGTTAGGAACCAATCAACCCGTATTTGGATTAAACGTATTTGGTTTCTATGATCAAGACAAAAAACAGCACGGCATACAGGACATTCAAACGCTTGCCCAACACTGTATTGAAGAAATACAAACAGTACAACCTGAAGGGCCTTATTATTTAGCGGGATATTGTGGTGATGCCAAGGCCGCTTTTGAAATCGCTCAACAACTTCATGCCAATGGACAAGAAGTCGCAGTATTGGCCTTATTTGATGGGTTTCTTGGAGTAACGAAGCAAGGGCAACAGGGATATAGCCTACATCAGCACAGGCTTAACTTCTTAGAATTGGGCCCAAGTTACCTCTTTCAGAAAATGCGACAAAAAGGGCAATATTATCTTCAAGAAATACAACAGCACTGGTTCAGTCCATTGGGCAATAAGCTGAATCTCTGGATTCACAAAACCCCCTCAACTCAGTTC